>NZ_JAVRBF010001231.1:0-250 GCF_032436805.1 Streptomyces sp. P17
CGATATTTCTCGTTTGATAAAATAGAAGCGCGAGTACAGGCATCTTTTAATACCGAACGATGTGCAGTCACTAGCTTGGTGCTATTACGGGGTAATACACGGCGGTAGTCCGGGAAACGACCATCAATCAGCTTACTACTAAAGCTAAAGCTGCTATCACTTAACCGAATATGATTTTGCCCTAAACTTAAACTAACCAGTTGCTCGTCATTCGCCAGCAAACGCATAATTTCTAATACCCCTTTGCGTG
>NZ_JAVRBF010001232.1:0-250 GCF_032436805.1 Streptomyces sp. P17
GAACATTGACCACCTTGGCCACCAGCTTGCGCTGCACGAGGCCGCTCAGCGCCCGGCTGATCTGCCCCTTGTCCATGCCGACGCTGGCCGCGAGCCGCGCCACGGTCATGGCCGGTCGCCGGCCGAGCGTGGCGACCAGCCCGAATTCCACCGCGGACAGGCCGGCGACCCGCCGGTAACGCAGCAGCGCGCTGCGCCTCAGCAGGTTGGCCAGCACCATCAGGCGGGACGGCAGCATGGTGGTAATCGG
>NZ_JAVRBF010001233.1:0-250 GCF_032436805.1 Streptomyces sp. P17
TTGCGATTGCATTGATCCGTGAATTGCATTGACAGACCTCGCTTTCGAAGAGGTTGTGCCGCTGTGTGATGGAGGTGTTTTGAAGCACCGGCCCCGTGACAGGAGGCCGGTGCGGATGATAGCGCCGGCCGGGAGGGCCGGAGGCGGCAGGCCCGGCTATCCGGTTTTCCGAACGACGCAGGCGTTCCATCGTTCGGATTTCCGTGCCACCTTATGCATAAAAGTAAGGTCGATATAGGCGAATAAAGCA
>NZ_JAVRBF010001234.1:0-250 GCF_032436805.1 Streptomyces sp. P17
TTCCCTTCGCCCTGCGGGGGGGCAGGGTGACCGCGGCTTCGGCCACCCAATTGCTGCGTCGCAACCTGATGATCTACGGCCTGGGCGGGTTGCTGCTGCCCTTTCCGATCATCAAGGGCTTCGATCTACTACTCGCTACCTGGCTCTAGGAGGTTGCCATGACATCGACACAGGACATTCCGGCCGTATCGCCGACACCCGCATCGAGCTGGTCCAGCGCCCTGCGCCTCGTCTTGCTGATGAGCCTGGT
>NZ_JAVRBF010001235.1:0-250 GCF_032436805.1 Streptomyces sp. P17
AGCGGCAGCCGCGAATCCAGCCAGCGGGTAAAGCCCGTCTGCGGAACGTAGGTCGAAGGACCGGACATCAATGCGCTCCGTTAGCCGACTTTGATCTTGGTGGCGGTTTCAATGGTGTAGACCGGAATCTCGAGGTTCTGCGGCGCAGGACCTTTCCGGATGCGGCCGGCGGTGTCGTACATCGAGCCGTGGCAGTGGCAGAGCCAGCCGCCGAAATCGCCTTCGAACGCGGTCGGCGTGCAGCCGAGAT
>NZ_JAVRBF010001236.1:0-249 GCF_032436805.1 Streptomyces sp. P17
TTGGCAGATGTTCTCGGAGTAGGAACAGCTTACTTTTTCGAGGATGATCTCCGTGAGCCGGAAGAAAAGCATCTCGATGAAGCCTTCTTCCGCGGCTACAAGAATCTGGAGCCGGACGCGAAAGCGCAGCTTAGGAGGATTCTAGATACGTTCAAAAAGGACTTTTAAAGATGCGTGATGGCAAGGTATGGACACCGCAGAAAGCAGCCATCCATTTGACCAAAATCTGTGATCAGATCAGCCAATCCC
>NZ_JAVRBF010001237.1:0-249 GCF_032436805.1 Streptomyces sp. P17
TTCTTCGTCACAAGATTCAGCGCGATCGCTACATGGTGACGGACTTGAAGACGACCATCATGGGCGAAGAGGCGCAGCAGGCCAGTTTCCGATTCTCAGGGCAGGGCGGCCAGTACGGTCTGGTTCTTGCTCAAGCCACTGGTCAAAGCTGGTGGCTTGATGGACTCGAAGTCACCTACCTAGTTGGTGAATTCGGAGAGCACGGAGCGCCGGAAGTCTTTCCGCACTCTTATAAATTGTCGCCGGAAG
>NZ_JAVRBF010001238.1:0-249 GCF_032436805.1 Streptomyces sp. P17
CCCTTGATAGGTCATCTGCTTTTCGATTTGCAATGTGTCTATCCACACACAAGGGAACTGCTCTAAGCCATAACGCTGTTGTAAATAGCGTTCCACAAAAGCACGCTCAATACACGAACCATGAACCAATGCGACTTTTCCTGCCAAGCGAATAAAAAGGCGATCCATTGCATCATCAAGCGTTAATCCTGCAGATAATGTTTTAGGGGTAATATGATTAATTTGTGCCGATTGGGCGGTAATAAATTG
>NZ_JAVRBF010001239.1:0-249 GCF_032436805.1 Streptomyces sp. P17
TTCGCGGCGTACACGGGCATCGTGAGTGGATAGGCGTCAGCGGCGGCCTTCGCGGCGGTCGAGGTCTGATCGAGCTGGAGAACGCGAGATCCCGAAGACGGCGAGGTCATTGCGGCCGCCGCTGCGGTCATGCCCGCTGTCGTCGGCGCGACGAACTTCCCCGCTGCGTTGAGCAGCGACGCCGTCACCACCTGGTAGCGATCTGCCGCGGATGCCGTGGTCAACCCGATCAGCCGCTGCGATCCCGGG
>NZ_JAVRBF010001240.1:0-249 GCF_032436805.1 Streptomyces sp. P17
CGGAAATCGTGTTCATTCGCGACCTTGACACGGTTGGCAAGTCGCACCGAAGAACGTGGATGGCCGGGACAAGCCCGGCCATGACGAGTTTCAACTGATGCCGCCACCCGTTTTCCGATTTGCCCCGAGCCCCAACGGCCATCTGCATCTCGGCCATGCCTATTCGGCGCTGCTCAACTTCGATCTGGCGCGGGCGAGCGGCGGAACCCTGCTGCTGCGGATCGAGGACATCGACGCCTCCCGGTGCGG
>NZ_JAVRBF010001241.1:0-249 GCF_032436805.1 Streptomyces sp. P17
CGACTATTCGCAACTTCTCGAAATGCCCCCGCCCGAATGGGGGCAAAGGCCACAGAACCAAGCAGGGCTCCTATGAGACAAGCATCCATGGCGATCTTTATGCGATGCTCGCCACGACTGCCAACAGCACTACTCAAGGCCTAGTGCCAGCGCCCAACACCTAACCGCCCTCAGACGTTCCGTTAAAGGAGACGTAGCTGTTGCCGTGCAATCGTTACTCCATAGTTTGCGCAGCCAGCGACTTCATGT
>NZ_JAVRBF010001242.1:0-249 GCF_032436805.1 Streptomyces sp. P17
ATATAAAATAAAATTAATTCCCAACACAAATACATTTGGCCATGTCATTACCTTCTGAGAATTTAAAAAACTGTGCAGTAAAACTTACATCCAATGTAAGTGGTGCACCATCTGTTGGATCAGGAATAATTTATCAAACACCTAATAACTATGATTACAATTATATTCTTACAGCCAAACACATTCTCTCAGAAGATTCCTATACAGAATTTACTGTTTCAAAGGTAAAGGATATTAAAATTGAATATT
>NZ_JAVRBF010001243.1:0-249 GCF_032436805.1 Streptomyces sp. P17
CACAAGATTACCGGGCACTTGCCCGGCAATTACAACTGCAACGCTGGCGTTCATCCGCCATCAAAAAAGCTTAAATCTAGTTCAGTCTCAGCTATGTGGGTTAAGTACACTAGGTTGGCTATTGGTAAGCTGTTCTGGGTAATCCAGATTATAGTGTAAACCGCGGCTTTCTTTTCGCTGCATAGCGCAGCGGATAATCAGCTCTGCCACTTGTACTAGGTTCCGTAATTCCAGCAGATTATGGCTGAT
>NZ_JAVRBF010001244.1:0-249 GCF_032436805.1 Streptomyces sp. P17
GCCCGGCAGGTCTGTCGGCTGAAGACGACATTCGGCACGCAAAACCAGGCACGCAGCTATCTGCAGAAGCATCGGACAACCTTCGAGCTTGCGGCTCGCGAGCGCCTCGAACGAGGCGAGATCGACGATGGCGTGGTCGAACTGAAGATGCTTCAATAGGCGAAGCCCGCCGGATTCCTGGCAAAGCCGCGCGCGCACGAGCCGCCTTGCGACCCCTTCCCGCCAATGCCACACTTCCCGCCAAGCCCG
>NZ_JAVRBF010000229.1:0-721 GCF_032436805.1 Streptomyces sp. P17
CGAAGTTGGGCAATACTCCGAATGTTCCCAAGAACATGGAGAAATACTCAAAGAACAATGTCGTCTTTGCTGCACCACGGAAACAGAGATTGGCAACCTGCTTCTTGTCAGAGACAGTCTTGTCCAGCATTCGCAGATGCACTGGTGGGGTCTTATGGCTCTCACCTTCTGATCCATTGACCAGCTTGATGAAGTTCATGAACACCAACGCAAATTTGGACGGTACATAAGTACCGTCCGCCAAATCTGAATAGTCGATGTTGTCCAGCCACTCATCCAGTGACTTTTTAATGATGATCTGTGTCATACGTCCTCAACGTCCGAATTCATTCGCATCGCTGCAATGTCGATGGTCTTTGCTTCGCCTCCTGAAATAGCACTGCGTTGAATGTCTGCCAATTCATGAAGGGCATTCGTAATAGCAGCCATACCCGCCTGATCCTGTTGGTTCAGGTTGAAGGTCACACCGCCCTTGGCAGCTTCAGGCTTCTTCAGATGGGTCAAGAGAGAGTTCGCAGCTTCGGTGCGTACCTTCTCACTCTCGGCATTCCGCATCAGATCGTACTGGGTATTCAGCGCCTCTTGGAACATGTGATGGTTCAGCACCCATGAAGGTGTAATCGTCTGTTCCAGAATGAGATTGACCAGCTTGCCTTTCTTATAGATCGACACGTAGCTAGACAGTGTTTTGTCGTTCGCTCCGCTCTGAACCAAGGAAAGA
>NZ_JAVRBF010001245.1:0-249 GCF_032436805.1 Streptomyces sp. P17
ATGCGATACAGCCGCGTATTCTGATCCTGCCAGTTTTTGGTAAATAACCACAATTCATTTCCTACTACCGTTAGGGCTTCACAGTCATTATTGTGGGCGTGTTTCTTACGCTCGGGTTCAGTATCCGCTAATCGCACATCAATGCGTTGCGCTGAAACAGTACCACCATCTTTAACTTGGTCCAGATCGCGCCAGGCGATTTTGTAAATTTGCAGCCAAGCACGATCACCAATATTATTGCCACAATCT
>NZ_JAVRBF010001246.1:0-249 GCF_032436805.1 Streptomyces sp. P17
CGCTAGGATGCTTAATACGTTTCCATGACATATCCGTAATGTGTAATAAACCATCAACACCACCCAGATCAACGAAAGCACCATAATCCGTAAGATTTTTAACAATACCTTTAACCATTTGGCCTTCTTGTAAATGTTCAAGAAGAGCGCTACGTTTTTCGTGGCTTTCCGCTTCCATCACTGCTCGACGTGAAACCACAACATTGTTGCGCTTTTGGTCCATTTTAATAATTTTTAGCTCAATTTCTT
>NZ_JAVRBF010001247.1:0-249 GCF_032436805.1 Streptomyces sp. P17
CCCCGGTCGACCCGTTGAGCTCCATATTGGCGTGCGCGCCGCGCAATCAACGCCGATCATTAGGTCCGGCGCGTCGATTTTCGCGCGCATACAGACGAACAACTCCTCGAGTCTTGCCACCATGTCGCCCGGGGGCATCGAGGCGCTGCTGCAGGCGCACGCGGTCACGGGCTTCTTCTCGCTCGGCGAGCAGTTCACACCACGCCGAGGAGCTGACCCACAGCGCGAATGAGACCAAAGAAGCCGTTT
>NZ_JAVRBF010001248.1:0-249 GCF_032436805.1 Streptomyces sp. P17
GGCGGGCAAAGTTCGACCACATCCGCAAGGCGCAGCTTCGGGCCAGCCTGTCGCACTTGCGCGATCAGATGCTCGACCACCGCAAGGGGCAATCCGCGCGCGGCTGGCGCGCTGACGCCGGGGGCCTGCCAATGCGGCAGCACGTCAAGGTCAAGCGTCAGATAGACCAGATCGTTTCGCGCGATCAGCGCGGCGATTTCGGCATCCGCCGCCATTGGATCGGACAGCAGCGCGTGGTCGGAAACGATG
>NZ_JAVRBF010001249.1:0-249 GCF_032436805.1 Streptomyces sp. P17
GCAACAGCGAAGACTGTGCCGGCGACGGTGACGACGGGACGGTTGTGGTTGGCCAGGCGGAAGACCAGTTGGCCATCCTGCGTCTCTGATGGCTGATCGGCGAGGATCGCGAGTGTGGAGGACGCCCAGTCGGCGACATCAGCCGGGACGTCGTCTGCCCACAACCGTGAGAGGTCGACACGGTCACCGGGGTGAAGGTACTTGCCGTCGACGAGGAGCCCTGCCTGCCCCGCCGCCATCCGAGCGCCG
>NZ_JAVRBF010001250.1:0-249 GCF_032436805.1 Streptomyces sp. P17
TAACGACTTGGTCCCCTATTTTTGATGGTTATCTTGAGGAAATTAAGAGAATTCATAACCGAATGATGGGGCAGCAGGAATTTATTGCTGCAAGATTTGCCGAAATAACTCCTGCCATCGAGATTAAGAAAATATCTGGTAAAAAGATTGAAGTTTGTAGTCATTGTAATATGGCTTCTGCTGAAATTACTAAACAAAATAGTTGGGGCAATGAATACCAGTGCCTAGTATGTGGTGTTAAAGATGTTT
>NZ_JAVRBF010001251.1:0-249 GCF_032436805.1 Streptomyces sp. P17
TTCTTACCTTTCATTCGCATTAGTCTTTCTCCTTCTCTTTTAGCTTAAATAGGATTTCCTCTGTTTTGACACTCAACATTAGTCCATAGTAAATAATGAAAATCAGGGATGCAAAAGCCATGTCGACTCCGAGAACCACCATAGATACCACAATAATCAATGAGACTATTGCACAAATCACTGCCTCTCTGCCGAGCATTATTCATCCTCCTCTGACATATCTTCTAAATACTCTTCTAAACCATCCAC
>NZ_JAVRBF010001252.1:0-249 GCF_032436805.1 Streptomyces sp. P17
CGCCGTGCGGTGGCCCAGTCCTGGGCCGAGACCGGCACGCTCATGCGGCCTCCTGCGTCATGCGCAGGCCAAAATCGAGCAGCGCCCCGCAATGCGAGCAAAGATCGAACTGCTGATCCACGGGCACAGCGAAACCGCCATCGTCAGATGGCTCGGCGTCGATATAGCTGTCGATTTCGGTCTGGCAGACCGGACAGCAAAAGCGCAGGGCCAGTTCGACGACAGCCGCGCGATGGGTGTCAGGATGGT
>NZ_JAVRBF010001253.1:0-249 GCF_032436805.1 Streptomyces sp. P17
CCTGCGCGATGCCGAACCGTTGCGCCGTCGCATTTGCTTGCGACAACCGCATCATGAATGGCGTGCCGTTCTCCGCATTCGTGACCTGAGAAGCGGTCACGCCTGCGCTCTGTGTCAGACCGTACCAGCGGTCGAATGCATAAGTTACATCGGTAATGGCAGCCGCGCCGCTGTTTGCCCGTTGCCATATCTGGCCGGAGGGATTGATAACGCGGTTATGAAATCCGAAAGCGCCGATATTTGCGCCTG
>NZ_JAVRBF010000090.1:0-22813 GCF_032436805.1 Streptomyces sp. P17
CCCCGGGCAGGCACGGTCAGTCCGGTCAGCTGGGCCTGTTCTCGCGGCTGAAGGACGCGTTCAACGGTCGCTGAGGCGAGTTGGGCGGACTGCTGGGGGTTCGGGGGTCGGCCCCCGGGCAGGCACGGTCAGTCCGGTCAGCTGGGCCTGTTCTCGCGGCTGAAGGACGCGTTCAACGGTCGCTGAGGCCCGCCGCTGCCTCTGGTCTATGCCACCCGGAGGGTGGATTCGGACTTGTTCGGAGGACGTGACAACATGCCGTCATGTCCTCCGCGCTGACCGATCTTTTTCCCCTTCCGATCGTGCAGGCCCCCATGGCGGGCGGTGTCTCCGTGCCGACGCTTGCCGCTGCCGTGGCCGAGGCCGGTGGGCTGGGGTTTCTCGCCGCCGGGTACAAGACCGCCGACGGCATGTACCAGGAGATCAAGCAGCTGCGGGGGCTCACGGGCCGCCCGTTCGGCGTGAATCTCTTCATGCCGCAGCCGGAGTACGCCGACGTGGCGGCCATCGACGTCTACGCCCATCAGCTGGCCGGGGAGGCCGGCTGGTACGAGACCGAGCTCGGGGACCCCGACAGCGGCCGTGACGACGGCTACGAGGCCAAGCTCGCCGTCCTGCTCGACAACCCGGTACCGGTGGTCTCCTTCCACTTCGGCGTGCCGAGCCGTGACGTGCTGGACTCCCTCCGCCGGGCCGGAACCCTCACCCTTGTCACCGCCACCACCGCCGAGGAAGCCCTCGCCGTCGAGCGGGCCGGTGCCGACGCGGTGATCGCGCAGGGCGTCGAAGCCGGCGGGCACCAGGGCACCCATCGCGACAACCCCGAGACCGACGGGACGGGCATCGGGCTGCTGTCGCTCATCGCCCAGGTCCGGGAGACCGTCAGCATTCCGGTCGTCGCCGCCGGCGGCATCATGCGCGGCAGCCAGATCGCCGCCGTCCTCGCCGCGGGCGCGAGCGCCGCCCAGCTCGGCACCGCCTTCCTCGCCACCCCCGAGTCCGGCGCCAACGCCGTCCACAAGCAGGCCCTGACCAACCCCCTGTTCGCCCGCACGGAGTCGACGCGGGCCTTCTCAGGACGCCCCGCGCGCGGGCTCGTCAACCGCTTCATGCGCGAGCACGGCCCGTACGCCCCCGCCGCCTACCCGGAGATCCACCACCTCACCTCACCGCTGCGCAAGGCGGCCGCCAAGGCGGGCGACGCGCAGGGCATGGCGCTGTGGGCGGGACAGGGCCACCGGATGGCCCGGGAGCTGCCCGCGGGGCAGCTGGTGGAGGTGCTGGCGGCCGAACTCGCCGCCGCCAGGACAGCGTTGTCGGAGGGTCAGGAAGGCGGTGCGGGACGATGACGGCACCGGTGTTCGTGGTCGAGCGCCTCGACGCGAGCCAGGGCGGACGGTACGTCCTCGACGGCGCCGAGGGCCGGCACGCGGTCTCCGTGAAGCGGCTGCGCCCCGGCGAGGACGTCGTCCTCACGGACGGCGCCGGGCGCTGGGCGGAGTGCGTGGTGCTGGAGACCGAGGGCAAGGACCGGCTGACCGTCCGAGTGGACTCGGTCGCCGAGGAACCCGAGCCGCGGCCCCGCATCACCGTCGTCCAGGCCCTGCCCAAGGGCGACCGGGGTGAGCTGGCCGTCGAGACGATGACCGAGGTCGGGGTCGACGGGATCGTGCCGTGGTCGGCGTCCCGTTGCATCACGCAGTGGAAGGGCGAGCGCGGACTGAAGGCGCTCGGCAAGTGGCGGGCCACCGCGCGCGAGGCCGGCAAGCAGTCCCGGCGGGTCCGCTTCCCCGAGGTCGCGGACGCGGCGACCTCCAAGCAGATCGCGGCACTGCTCGCGAAGGCCGACTTCGCCGCCGTACTCCATGAGAGCGGGACCGAGCCGCTGGCTGCCGCCGAACTGCCCGCGGAGGGTGAGATCGTGCTGGTCGTCGGGCCGGAAGGGGGTGTGTCTCCCGAGGAGTTGGCGCTGTTCGAGGAGGCCGGGGCGCGGCCGTACGTCCTCGGGCCCACCGTGCTGCGCACCTCGACCGCCGGAACCGCGGCGGCCGCCCTGCTCCTCGGCCGTACGGGTCGCTGGGGCTGACGCCGGTCACCTGTTCGGTGCGCCGCTTTGTGGAGTGGCGCTCGGTACCTCGCACGGTACGGACCGGCAGGGGGCCGCCTGCGCTCGACTTCCAGGGAGTGGCAGCTGCTGCTCGGCTGGCACCTCCTGGTCTCCGGGCGCGGGGCGGGCAGATGGAAGTGGCGCCGCCAGCCGATGACCGCCACGAAGAACACGGTGCTGCCCAGGGCGAGTCCCATGGGCTCGGCGGCCGCCATATACCGGCCGAGGCTGGAGGTGGGCACCGCGTCCGCGCGGATGCCGAAGCGGTCCAGGTACGCGGCGTGCATCTGCCCGCCCAGCCAGCCCACCATCGACCACAGCACCGGTACCGACAGCGGCACCAGCCAGGCCGCGTGCCGGGTGAAGAAGGTGCGGCGCACCGCGAGCACCACACCGGCGCCGGTGAACAGTCCGAGGGCGAGCAGCAGGACGCCCGCCCGCAGTTGCCCGGGCTCGGTGCCCCGGCCCAGCAGCGCCCCGAAGCCCGCCAGGGCCGTGGTACCCGCGACTGCGGACACCCACTGGAACCCGCGGCCGCGCGTCCGTGTCTCCTTCAGCGTGCGGCCCAGCGGCAGCGCCCCCGCCGGGCTCAGCAGCAGGGGCAGCAGCTTCCAGGTGCCCTCGGCCCAGACGACGTACATCCCGCAGACGATCGCGAGGAGCAGGCCCGCCGCGGCCGCCCACAGCCACACCAGACGGACCCGGCGCTCGTGCGGGGTCTCGTAGCGCGGCGGGTCGGCGTCCGAGTGGCCGGGCACCCGCAACGCGTGCGCCGCCGGGTCGAAGGGGCGGCCGCCCAGAGTGCGTGCGGCCAGTTCGGCCTCCGCCGCCTCCCGGGAGCGCGGGCCCGCCGGTACGGTCACGGCCCGCTGTTCGTCCGCGCCACCCAGCCAGATCCACACGCGGCCGAGCGTCGGCAGCGCGCGGTGCAGGTAGTACGTCGTCCGGGCGGGGCGTTCGTGTCCGACGAGGGCCGCGTCCCTCACCCACGCACCCAACTCGGCCTGCCTGACGAGCCGTTCCACCTCCATCGTGGCCGTGCGCAGCGCGCCCAGACGGGCCCCGTGCAGCCGGACCTCGACGACGAGTGTGGTCCGGTGCGCGACGGTCGACTCCTCCGCCGGACGCCGGCCCAGCCCCGCTCCTCGAACAGGGCGGTCACGTACGCCACTTCGTCGGGCTGGTCGACCACGTCGACGAGCATCCGCACCCGGCGCCGGCGCGGCGGCGCGGGCGGTCCGGCGGCGGGGTCCGGCGACGCCGCCGGGTCCGGCGGGGCGTCGTCCGGGGTGCGTGGCCCGGGCAGGAGGCGGGGAGAGCGGATCCGCGGGGGTGGCAACGGTCCTCCGGTACAACGGCAGTTGGACGGCACTCGATCGTGACGTGCGGGAGTGCTGAGTGACCGTATGCGCTCTACCGTGGCGGCCCGGACAGTGGCAGGCTGCCGCCCATGGGGGTATTGAGGCGGATTTGGGTTCGCCCGCGCGGGGCACGAGTGGCGGGTGCGGCGGGGCTGGTGGTGCTCGCCGTCGGCGGCGCCGTCGCCTGCGACGCCGTGGGCATGAGCACCGCGTCCATAGCGTGGACCACCGACCAGACGGCGACCCGGGAACTGGAGCGCCAGAAGGCGGACGTCCAGTGGCTCACCTGCACCGCCTCCTACGGCGGCAACGGCGACGGGTCGACGCCGAGCGCGGGCGAGCAGACCGTCGCCGAGGTGGACTGCACCGGCAAGACCAAGGACGGCAAGGACATCAGCGTCGACGGCATCGTCACGCGGGCCATGGACGGCAAGTGCGTCCGGGGCCACCTCACCGCGAAGGTGGCGGGCAAGGTGTGGTTCGAGGTCAACGGACTCGGCGACTGCGACGGCACGCCGTCGCCGGTCTCACCGCCGAGCGGCGGAGCGCAGCCGGGGCAGCCCACCGTCACCGTGACCGTCACCAAGACGCTGTGGTGCAAGGAGAATCCGCAGTGCTGGCCCGAGGGCAAGTGAGCAAGTGATCGGAAACCCCTTACCCGAGGTCACGCGTCTGCGTAGGGTGATCGGGTGACTCAGCCTGCCGCGTATCTCCGGTACCCGCATCCGCACGGCGAGTTGGTCGCCTTCACCGCCGAGGACGACGTCTGGCTCGCCCCCTTGGACGGCGGCCGGGCCTGGCGGGTCAGCGCCGACAACATGCCGGTCTCCCTGCCGCGTATCTCGCCCGACGGCACCACCGTCGCCTGGAGCTCCAGCCGGGACGGCGCCCCCGAGGTGCACACCGCCCCGGTGACCGGCGGCCCGTCCACCCGCCTGACGCACTGGGGCGCCCGGACCCGGGTGCGGGGCTGGACGCCCGACGGACACGTCCTCGCGATCAGCAACCGCGGCCAGGCGAGCCGGGACCGCACCTGGGCGCACGCCGTCCCGCTCGACGGCGGACCGGCGACGACCCTGCCGTACGGGATCGTCGGGGACGTGGCCCACGGGCCGCACACCGTGCTGCTGTCCGCGACCATGAGCCTGGAGGCGGCCCACTGGAAGCGCTACCGGGGCGGCCGGGTCGGCAAGTTGTGGATCGACCGGGAGGGCGAGGGCGAGTTCGTCCGGCTGCACGAGGAGCTGGACGGGAACATCGAGTACCCCGTCTGGGCCGGTGACCGCATCGCCTTCCTCAGCGACCACGAAGGCGTGGGCGCGCTCTACTCCTCCCTCGCCGACGGCTCCGACCTGCGCCGCCACACCCCCGGTGGGGGCACCTCCCGGTCGAGCGAAGCCGAGAGTGGGGGAGGCTTCTACGCCCGCCACGCCGCCGGTGACGGCACCCGGATCGTCTATGCCTCGGCCGGTGAACTCTGGCTGCTCGACGACCTGGACGGCGCCGAACCGCGCCGCCTCGACATCCGGCTCGGCGGTCAGCGCACCGACCGCCGCCCGCACCCGGTCAGCGCCGCCCGCTGGTTCGGCGCCGCCGCCCCCGACCACACCGCGCGCGGCAGCGCCGTCCTGGTGCGCGGCTCCGTCCACTGGGTCACCCACCGCTCCGGACCGGCCCGCGCGCTCGCCGCCGAACCCGGCGTACGGGCCCGCAAGCCCCGCACCTTCCGCGTGGAGGGCGAGGAGTGGGCGGTGTGGGTGACCGACGCCGAGGGCGACGACGCCCTGGAGTTCGCCCCGGCCACCGGCCTCGCCCCGGGCGCGACCCCGCGCCGCCTCGCCGCCGGACAGCTCGGCCGGGTCCTCGGCCTCGTGGTGGCCCCCGACGGCAGCCGGGCCGCCGTCGCCTCGCACGACGGACGGGTGCTGCTCGTCGAGCGGGAGACCGGCGAGGTCCGCGAGGTGGACCGCAGCGAGGACGGAGACGTGTCCGGGCTTGTCTTCTCACCGGACTCGGCATGGCTGGCGTGGTCGCACCCCGGCCCGACCCCGCTGAGCCAGCTGCGCCTGGCCAACACGACGGACCTGTCGGTCACGGAGGCGACCCCCCTGCGCTTCCAGGACTACGCCCCCGCCTTCACCCAGGACGGCAAGCACCTGGCCTTCCTCTCGGCCCGCTCCTTCGACCCGGTCTACGACGAGCACGTCTTCGACCTGGCCTTCGTGGCCGGCTCCCGCCCGTACCTGATCACGCTGGCCGCCACGACCCCCTCGCCGTTCGGACCGCAGCGGCACGGGCGCCCCTTCGACGCCCCCGACAAGGACGAGACGCCCGACAGCGAGGGCACCCCGACCACCCGCATCGACCTCGAAGGGCTCGCCGACCGGATCGTGCCCTTCCCGGTCGAGGCCGCCCGCTACACCCACCTGCGCGCCGCCAAGGACGGCGTCCTGTGGCTGCGCCACCCCGTCACCGGCGAACTCGGCGCGTCCAGGGCCACCCCGGACGCCCCGGATCCCAAGTCCGAGCTGGAGCGCTACGACCTGGTCCAGCAGCGCGTGGAGCATCTGGCCGACGACGCCGACCACTTCGAGGTCAGCGGCGACGGCAAGCGGGTGCTGCTGTGGACCGACGGCCGGCTGAAGGTCGTCCCCAGCGACCGGCGGGCCTCCGGCGACGAGGACAGCGACTCCAACATCACCGTCGACCTCGGCCGGGTACGCCACATGATCGACCCGGCGGCCGAGTGGCGGCAGATGTACGAGGAGACCGGCCGCATCATGCGGGACCACTTCTGGCGCCCCGACATGAGCGGCGTGGACTGGGCGGGGGCGCTCGACCGCTACCGCCCGGTCCTGGACCGCGTGGCCACCCACGACGACCTGGTCGACCTCCTCTACGAGGTCCAGGGCGAACTCGGCACCTCCCACGCGTACGTCATCCCGCGCGGCGGCTCCGGCGGCGGCCCCCGGCAGGGCCTGCTCGGCGCGGACATCTCCCGCCGCGAGGACGGCACTTGGCGCATCGACCGCATCCTCCCCTCGGAGACCTCCGACCCCCACGCCCGCGCCCCGCTGGCGGCACCCGGGGTGGCGGTACGGGCCGGGGACGCGATCGTCGCGGTGGGCGGCGTACCGGTGGACCCGGTGACCGGCCCGGGCCCGCTGCTCGTGGGCACGGCCGGCAGACCGGTCGAACTGACGGTGTCCCCGGCGGGCGGCGGCGAGCCGAGGCACGCGGTCGTGGTCCCCGTGGCGGACGAGGAGCCCCTGCGCTACCACGACTGGGTGGCCGGCCGGCGGGCGTACGTCCACGAGCGGAGCGGCGGACGCCTCGGCTACCTCCATGTGCCCGACATGCAGGCGCCGGGCTGGGCACAGATCCACCGGGACCTGCGTGTCGAGGTGGCCCGCGAGGGCCTGATCGTGGACATCCGCGAGAACCGGGGCGGCCACACCTCCCAGCTGATCGTGGAGAAACTGGCCCGCCGCATCGTCGGCTGGAGCGTCCCGAGGGGCATGCGCCCCTACAGCTACCCGGAGGACGCGCCGCGCGGTCCGGTCGTCGCCGTGGCCGACGAGTTCTCCGGCTCGGACGGCGACATCGTCAACGCGGCGGTCAAGGCGCTGGGCATCGGCCCGGTGGTCGGCACGCGCACGTGGGGCGGGGTGATCGGCATCGACAGCCGCTACCGACTCGTCGACGGCACCCTCGTCACCCAGCCGAAGTACGCGATGTGGCTGGAGGGTTCGGGCTGGGGGGTGGAGAACCACGGGGTGGACCCGGACGTGGAGGTGGTGCAGCGGCCACAGGACTACGCGGCGGGCAGGGACGCCCAGTTGGACGAGGCGGTACGGATAGCAATGGAGAATCTGGAGGAGCATCCGGCAAAAACACCGCCGACTGTTCCCACCTGAGGGGCGCGGGGAACTGCGCGACCAGCCACCAATTGCCCGCACTCGCCGACGATACGATGCCCCCCGAGACAACAGGCGCACCCCCGGAGGGACCCGCATGGCTGGAGAAACGCAGGACGACTGCCTGTTCTGCAAGATCGCAGAGGGCCACGTCCCCGCGACGATCGTCCGCGAGACAGAGACCACCGTCGCGTTCCAGGACATCAACCCCCAGGCCCCGGTCCACATCCTGGTGATCCCCAAGGCGCACTACGAAAACGCGGCAGAACTGGCCACCGCCGCCCCGGAACTGGCCGCCGACGTACTCCGAGCGACCAAAGAGGTGGCCGACGAGCAGAAGCTCGACTCCTACCGAGTCGTCTTCAACACCGGCGCGGGCGCCGGCCAGACCGTCTTCCACGCCCACGCCCACGTCCTCGGCGGCCGCGGCATGCAGTGGCCCCCCGGCTGACCAGAGATGTCCGTACGCGAACTCGTGGTCCTCGGGACCGCAAGCCAGGTGCCGACCAGGCACCGCAACCACAACGGCTACCTCCTGCGCTGGGACGGGGAGGGCATCCTCTTCGATCCCGGCGAGGGCACGCAGCGCCAGATGCTGCGCGCCGGGGTCGCCGCGCACGACCTGAACCGGATCTGCGTCACGCACTTCCACGGCGACCACTCGCTCGGCCTCGCCGGCGTCATTCAGCGGATCAACCTCGACAAGGTCCCGCACGAGGTGACCGCGCACTACCCGCAGTCGGGCCAGCGCTTCTTCGACCGGCTGCGGTACGCGACCGCGTACCGGGAAACGGTCGACATCCAGCAGGCGCCGGTGGCGCAAGACGGAGTTCTCGCCGAGGCACCCGCCTACACGCTGGAGGCCCGCAAGCTCTCCCACCCCGTCGAGTCCTACGGCTATCGCCTCATCGAGCCCGACGGCATCCGTATGCTGCCCGACCGGCTCGCCGCGCACGGCATCAAGGGCCCGGACGTGGGCCGGATCCAGCGCGAGGGCGTCCTCGGGGACGTCCGGCTCGACGAGGTCAGCGAGGTGCGCCGCGGTCAGCGGTTCGCGTTCGTCATGGACACCCGGCTGTGCGACGGCGTGCACGCCCTCGCTGACGGCTGCGATCTGCTCGTCATCGAGTCGACCTTCCTCGACGAGGACACCGACCTCGCCGTCGAGCACGGCCACCTCACCGCGGGGCAGGCGGCACGGGTGGCGCGGGACGCGGGCGTACGGCATCTGGTGCTGACGCACTTCAGCCAGCGCTACTCCGAGCCCGACGAGTTCGAACGGCAGGCGCGGGCGGCGGGGTTCGAGGGTGAGCTGACGGTGGCACACGATCTGCTGCGGGTGCCGCTTCCGAAGCGCAGATAAAACAGCCGTACGATGCGGTGATGCCCCTCCCCAAAGCTGAACTGCACCTCCACATCGAAGGCACCCTGGAGCCGGAGCTGGCCTTCGAGCTGGCCGCCCGCAACGGCTCGAAGCTGCCGTACGCGGACACCGACGAGCTGCGCAAGGCGTACCAGTTCGAGGACCTCCAGTCCTTTCTGAACCTGTACTACGAGCTCATGGCGGTGCTGCGCACCGAGCGGGACTTCGAGGACCTGGCCAACGCCTATCTCGCCCGCGCCGCCGCGCAGGGCGTGCGGCACGCGGAGATCTTCTTCGACCCGCAGGCCCACCTGGCGCGGGGGCTGTCCATGGGCACGGTCGTCGAGGGGCTCTCCCGCGCGCTGGAGCGCAGCGAGGCGAACCACGGCATCTCCACGCAGCTCATCCTGTGCTTCCTGCGCGACGAGTCCGCGGAGTCGGCCATGGCGACCCTGGAGGCCGCCAAGCCGTACCTCGACCGGATCGTCGGCGTCGGCCTGGACTCCGCCGAGGCCGGGCATCCGCCGGTGAAGTTCCGCGAGGTGTACGAGGCCGCGGCCGCCCTCGGTCTGCGCCGCGTGGCGCACGCCGGTGAGGAGGGGCCGCCGGAGTACATCACCGAGGCCCTGGACGTCCTCGGCGTGGAGCGCGTCGACCACGGGCTGCGCTGCATGGAATCCCCGGAGCTGGTCGAACGGCTCGTCCGCGACCGGGTCCCGCTGACGCTCTGCCCGCTGTCCAACGTCCGCCTGCGCACGGTCGACACCCTGGCCGACCACCCGCTCCCCGCGATGCTCGACGCCGGCCTCCTGTGCACGGTCAACTCCGACGACCCGGCGTACTTCGGCGGCTACGCGGGCGACAACTTCGACGCGGTACGCGAGACGCTGGGCCTGACCGAGGAACGGCTGCGCGAACTGGCCCGCAACTCCTTCGAGGCGAGCTTCCTGGACCACGACGAGGACCGACGGGCAAGGTACTTGGCCGAGGTAGAAACGTACGAGTTCTAAAACTCCCACAGGGGCCCGGGGCTGTATCGATATGCGGCTCCGCCGCGTGGGCGCGACCAGCCCCAACGCACCCGCACCCGCGCCTCAGGCAGCAGTCGCAGTCTCGTAGGCGCGCTCCTCGACCGAGATCTCCACCACAGGAAAAGTCGTCCTGCCCGCCCGGAGAGCAACCGCGGTCATCGGTACGGCGACCACCAGCAACCCCACCGCCAGCACCGCCCCCATCACCGGAAACCCCGCCTGCGCCGAGAGCACACTCCCGGTCAACGGCCCCGCCGCGGTCCCCAACGAGGAGGCCGACCCGACCAGGACCGCCCACCGCCCCCGCCCGTCCAGAGACGCGGCGAGACCGATGACGTACGACAGCACGATCGGGTAGAGCGCGTTCCACGCGATCTCCCCGGTCGCGAAAGTCACAAGGTCCCGCGCCGGGGCCGCTAACGCCAGTCCACCGAGCCGCCTCCCGACGGCACCACCGACTCGATCTTCGCCCGGATCTCCCGCATCACCGCGACGATCCGCTCCTCGTGCCCGGGCGTCAGCCGCGCCACCGGCACCGAGCAGCTGATGGCGTCCTGGGCGGGGGTGTCGTAGCGCAGCGCGAAGCCGAAGCCGACGATGCCCGTGACGCCCTCCTCGCGGTCGATGGAGTAGCCGCGGGCGCGGGTCTCCGCGAGATCGGCCGTCAAGGACTCCCGGCCGGTGCGGGTGTTGGGGGTGAGCGCCTCGTACGGCCCCCCGGGCAGCTCCGCGTCCGGGCGCTCCGCCAGCAGCGCCTTGCCGAGCGCGCCCACGTGCGCGGGCAGCCGGCGGCCCACGCGGCTGATCGTGCGCAGGTACTCGTGCGACTCGCGCGTCGCCAGGTACGCCACGTCCCGCCCGTCCAGACGCCCCATGTGGATGGTCTCGCCCAGCGCCTCGGACGCCTCGTCGAGATACGGGCGCACGGTGCGCACCCGGGGGTCGGAGTCGAGGTAGCCGGTGCCGGTCAGCAGGGCGTGGATGCCGATGCCGTAGAGGGAGCCGGTGACGTCCGTGCGGACCCAGCCGCGCGAGATCAGGGTCTGGAGCAGCGCGTACATGGAGCTGCGCGGGACGTCCAGCGCGTCCGCCAGTTCCTGCAGCCGGGCCGGGCGGTCGCCGCGGGCGGCGAGGAGTTCCAGCAGTTCGACCGTGCGCGCGGCCGATTTCACTTCGCGGACGCCCCCTGACTCTGGCATGCGCCGATCGTAATCCGGGCGGGCCGTGCCATTGACGGCCCGTTGTTCGCGTATCTAACCTTCATCTACATACGTGGATCACGTCTGCATAGGGAGATGGATGACGGTGGCCCTCGATACCCATACGGCCGTGGTGCGGCGACTGCGGGACGGGATGGCGGGCGGGGTGCTGTCGTTCCCGCTGACGAGCTTCCACGACGACGGCTCCCTCGACCCCGAGGGCTTCCGCGCCCAGGTGGCGGGCGGCATGGCCACCGGCCCCGGCGCGGTCTTCCCCGCCTGCGGCACCGGTGAGTTCTTCTCACTGGACGAGGACGAGTACCGGACGGTCGTCACCGTCACGGTGCAGGAGGCCGGCGGGCGGCTGCCCGTCGTCGCGGGCATCGGCTACGGCTGGGCGCAGGCCGTACGGTTCGCGCGGATCGCCGAGGAGGCGGGCGCCGACGCCCTGCTCGTGCTGCCGCACTATCTGGTCGCGGCCCCGCAGGAGGGGCTCGTCCGGCAGGTGGAGCACATCGCCGCGGGCACCCGGCTGCCGCTGATCGTCTACCAGCGCGGTCAAGTCGCCTTCACCGCCGACTCGTTGCGGCGGATCGCCGCCCTCCCGAACGTCATCGGGCTCAAGGACGGCCACAGCGACCTCGACCGCCTCCAGCGCCTCACCCTCGCCGCCCCCGAGGGCTTCCTGTTCTTCAACGGCGCCGCCACCGCCGAGATCCAGGCCCGCGCCTACGCCACCGTAGGCGTCCCCGCCTACTCCTCCGCCGTCCACGCCTTCGCGCCCGAACTCGCCAACGCCTTCTTCGCCGCCCTGCGCGACGGCGACGACAAGACGGCGGAGCGGCTGCTGCGCGACTTCTACGTCCCGCTGGTCGAACTCCGCGACCGGGTGCCCGGATACGCGGTGTCGCTGGTGAAGGCGGCGGCGCGACTGCGGGGCCGGCCGGTGGGGCCGGTGCGCGCCCCGCTCACCGATCCCTCGGACGCCGACCTGGCCGACCTGAAAGCCCTGCTCACCACCGGCCTCGACCTCGTAGGAGCCGCCCTGTGAACCTCACCGTCACGGACGTCCGGCTGACCCCGATCCTCGTCGCCGACCCGCCCCTGCTGAACACCCAGGGCGTCCACCAGCCCTACACCCCCCGGCTGATCGTGGAGGTCGTGACCGCCGACGGGATCACCGGGGTGGGGGAGACCTACGGCGACACGAAGTATCTGGAGCCGGCACGGCCCTTCGCCGAGAAGCTCATCGGCCGCCGGGTGAGCGACCTCAACGGCCTGTTCACCATCGCCGACGAGGTCGCCGTCGACCGCTCCCAGGTCTCCGGACAGGTCGACGTCGGCGGTCTGCGTGGCGTCCAGACCGCCGACAAGCTGCGGCTCTCCGTGGTCTCCGGCTTCGAGGTGGCCTGTCTGGACGCGCTCGGCAAGGCGCTCGGGCAGCCCGTGCACGCGCTGCTCGGAGGCAAGGTGCGCGACGCGGTCGAGTACAGCGCCTACCTGTTCTACAAGTGGGCCGCCCATCCGGCGGGCGAGGCGGACGACTGGGGAGCCGCCCTGGACCCGGCCGGAGTCGTCGAGCAGGCACGGAAGTTCAAGGAGAGGTACGGGTTCACCTCGTTCAAGCTCAAGGGCGGGGTGTTCCCTCCGGACGAGGAGATCGCGGCCGTACGGGCGCTCGCGGAGGCCTTTCCCGGGCATCCGCTGCGTCTTGACCCCAACGGCGCCTGGTCGGTGGAGACCTCGCTGAAGGTGGCGAAGGAGCTGGGGGACGTCCTGGAGTACCTGGAGGATCCCGCGCTCGGCACGCCGGCGATGGCCGAGGTGTCCGCCGGGACCGACGTGCCGCTCGCCACCAACATGTGCGTGACGACCTTCGCGGAGATCAAGGAGGCCTTCGTCCGGGACGCCGTGCAGGTCGTGCTCTCCGACCACCACTACTGGGGCGGGCTGCGCAACACCCAGCACCTCGCCGCGATCTGCCGCACCTTCGGCGTTGGGGTGTCCATGCACTCCAACACCCATCTGGGCATCTCCCTGGCCGCGATGACCCACGTGGCGTCCACCGTCCCGGGCCTCCACCACGCCTGCGACTCCCACTACCCGTGGCAGTCGGAGGACGTGCTCACCGAGCGGCTGGCCTTCGAGGACGGCAAAGTCACCGTCTCCGACGCCCCCGGCCTCGGCGTCGAACTCGACCACGACAAGCTGCGGTTCCTGCACCAGCGGTGGCTGGACGACGACGGCAGCCTGCGCGAACGGGACGACGCGGCGGCCATGCGCGTGGCCGAACCTGGGTGGGTCACACCGAGCGTGCCTCGCTGGTAACCGGATCCTGTCCCCTGGAGTGGTACGTCCGGGACCTGCGGTGGTCTGACGCGACGGACGGTCCCGGAGTGAGCGGCGGCGTGTTGTCAGTGGCGTGGTGCACACTGGCCTGATCCGCACCACGTCAGGGAGCGCACCGTGATCGCGTCCGCCGCGTCCACCGGAAAGGGACCCAATTCCTCCGTCACCGGGGTGCCGCAGTGTCCGGTCCAGGTCGACCCCCTGGCCGCGCTGCGCACGCCCGCCGATCCCCCCTGGGACGTCTACCTCACGGGTCCCGTCTTCCTCGACATCATCTTCACCGGGCTCGACTCCGCCCCGGTGCGCGGGACCGAGTCCTGGGCGCGCGGCATGGGGTCGAGCCCCGGCGGCGTCGCCAACATGGCGACCGCGCTGGCCCGCCTCGGCCTGAAGACCTCCCTCGCCGCGGCCTTCGGCGACGACCACTACGGCGAGTACTGCTGGGACGCCCTGGAGCAGGGCGAGGGCATCGACCTCACCCCGTCGCGCACGGTCCCCGGCTGGCACTCCTCGGTGACCGTGTCCATGGCCTACGAGGGCGAGCGCACCATGGTCTCGCACGGCCACGAGCCGCCCCCGGAGGAACCCGCCCCCGACTGCCCCCCACGCGCGCGTGCCGCCGTCGCCTCCCTGGAGCCGGGCAAGCGGGCGCCCTGGATCGCCCAGGCCGCCGCGAAGGGCACCCGGATCTTCGCCGACGTCGGCTGGGACGAGACCGGCGCCTGGGACCTCGCCGGGCTCGCCGACCTCCAGTACTGCGAGGCGTTCCTGCCGAACGCCGAGGAGGCCATGCGCTACACCGGCGCCAACTGCCCGCGCGAGGCGGCGCACAGACTGACGCGGCACGTGCCGCTGGCGGTGGTCACCCTCGGCGCCGAGGGCGCGTACGCCGTCGACGGGCGGACCGGGGAGACCGCCGAGGTGCCGGCCATCGCCGTGGAGGCCCTCGACCCCACCGGCGCCGGGGACGTCTTCGTCGCGGGCTTCGTCACCGGCACCCTCGCCGACTGGCCGCTCGCCGACCGCCTCGCCTTCGCGGGCCTCACCGCGGCCCTCTCCGTCCAGGAGTTCGGCGGCTCCCTCTCGGCCCCCGGCTGGGCCGAGATCGGCGCCTGGTGGCGCAGGATCCAGTCCTACGACGACCAGGACCCGGCGGCGCTGCGCCGCTACGCCTTCCTCGCGGACCTGGTCCCCATGGAACTGGCCCGCCCCTGGCCGCTGCGCCGCGCGGTCCCGACGATCGGCTTCGGACGGTCGGCCTGAGGCACCCGGGTCGAAAAGGCCTACGGGCTTGTCCGTCGTGCGGCGTACCCTGGAAATCGCCAGGCCGCCCCTGTGGCGGACGCACCGTTTCGAGGAGGACGAGCAAGGCCTACGAGCCGGCCCATGACTCAGACACCCACAGCTCACACACCCGCGCAGGGGCAGGCGAGAGCAGAGTTCACCGTCCCCGCCCAGCACCCCATGGTGACCGTGCTGGGGTCCGGCGACTCCCTCCTGCGTGTGATTGAGAAGGCCTTCCCGGCGGTCGACATCCATGTCCGGGGCAATGAGATCAGCGCGGTCGGCGACGCCGGTGAAGTCGCTCTTGTCCAGCGCCTGTTCGACGAGATGATGCTGGTGCTCCGCACCGGACAGCCGATGACGGAGGACGCAGTGGAACGCTCGATCGCCATGCTCCGGGCGAGCGAGAACGGCGAGGGGTCACCAGAGACCCCGGCCGAGGTGCTCACCCAGAACATCCTCTCCTCGCGCGGACGCACGATCCGCCCGAAGACCCTGAACCAGAAGCGGTACGTCGACGCGATCGACAAGCACACGATCGTCTTCGGCATCGGTCCCGCCGGTACCGGCAAGACCTACCTCGCCATGGCCAAGGCGGTGCAGGCCCTGCAGTCCAAGCAGGTCAACCGCATCATCCTGACCCGGCCCGCGGTCGAGGCCGGCGAGCGGCTCGGCTTCCTGCCGGGCACCCTCTACGAGAAGATCGACCCGTATCTGCGGCCGCTGTACGACGCGCTGCACGACATGCTGGACCCGGACTCGATTCCGCGGCTGATGGCGGCGGGGACGATCGAGGTGGCTCCGCTGGCGTATATGCGTGGGCGCAGCCAACCGATCTTCACGAACGTCCTCACTCCGGATGGTTGGCGCCCCATCGGTGATCTCCAGGTCGGTGACCTGGTCATCGGCTCGAACGGCGAGCCGACGCCGGTTCTTGGCGTCTACCCACAGGGCGAGAGGGACATTTACCGTGTCACCGCGCAGGACGGCTCCTGGACCCTGTGCTGTGGCGAGCACCTGTGGACGGTGAGAACGCGTGACGACAAGCGTCGCGACAAGCCGTGGCGGGTTCTCGAGACCCAGGAGATGATCGGCAACCTGCGGGCGGCGCACTATCGCCGGTACGAGCTGCCGATGCTCACGGCACCGGTCAGCTTCCCCGAGCGTGAGGTTCCCATGGATCCGTACGCGCTGGGACTGCTGCTGGGCGATGGTTGCCTCACGGGTTCCACCACGCCGTCCTTCTCGACGGAGGATCGCGAGTTGGCGGGGGCCCTGGAGGCCGCCCTGCCCGGTGTCACGGTGCGGCACAAGGGCGGACCCGACTACGTTCTCAACCGGATCAAGTCTCCCGGCGATGTGATCAGCCTGGAGAATCCCGGCACGCGCGTTCTGCGTGAACTGGATCTCCTGCGCACTCGCTCGCACACCAAGTTCGTCCCGGACGACTACCTGTACAACTCTGCCGAGGTACGGCTGGCCGTTCTCCAAGGTCTGCTTGATTCCGACGGTGGACCGGTCAAGCAGAAGGACCGCACATGCCGGGTCCAGTTCTCGACCGCGTCGATCCTCCTGCGTGACGACATCGTCGCGTTGGTCCAGTCGCTCGGTGGCGTCGCCTATACACGCCGTCGTCTTGCCGAAGACCGCAAGCAGGGGACAGCTCTGGCGGCCCATCGCTACGACAGCCACGTCGTCGACATCCGCCTCCCCGAAGGCATCGAACCCTCCCGCCTCGCCCGCAAGCGCGACAAGTACCACGCGGCCGGAGGCGGCGGACGCCCGATGCGCTTCATCGACAGCATCGAGCCCGCGGGCCGTGAGGAGACCGTGTGCATCCAGGTAGCCGCGGAGGACTCCCTTTACGTCACACAGGACTACCTGCTGACGCACAACACCCTCAACGACGCCTTCATCATCCTGGACGAGGCCCAGAACACGAGCGCCGAGCAGATGAAGATGTTCCTGACGAGGCTCGGCTTCGACTCGAAGGTCGTCGTCACGGGTGACGTCACTCAGGTCGACCTGCCGACCGGCACGAAGTCCGGCCTGCGTCAGGTCCAGGAGATCCTGGAGGGCCTGGACGACGTCCACTTCGCCCGGCTCACGTCGCACGATGTCGTCCGGCACAAGCTCGTCGGCCGTATCGTCGACGCGTACGAGAAGTACGACAGCCACCACGGCACGGAGAACGGCACCCACAAGGGCGGCCGCAACAAGCGGAAGTAGACAGTCCAGCACCATGTCGATCGACGTCAACAACGAGTCCGGAACCGAGGTCGACGAGCAGGCGATCCTCGACATCGCCCGCTACGCGCTCGCACGGATGCGCATCCACCCGCTCTCCGAGCTCTCGGTGATCGTCGTGGACGCCGATGCCATGGAGCAGCTGCACATCCAGTGGATGGACCTGCCCGGGCCCACGGATGTCATGTCCTTTCCGATGGACGAGCTCCGGCCGCCGTCCAAGGACGACGACGAGCCCCCGCAGGGCCTGCTCGGCGACATCGTGCTCTGCCCCGAGGTCGCCAAGAAGCAGGGTGAGGAAGCGCCGACGCAGCACTCCATGGACGAGGAGCTCCAGCTGCTCACCGTCCATGGCGTGCTGCACCTGCTCGGTTACGACCACGAGGAGCCGGACGAGAAGGCCGAGATGTTCGGACTGCAGGCGGCCATCGTGGACGGCTGGCGCGCGGAGAAGGGCCACACCGGCCCCTCCCCGGCGCCGACCGTGTCATGAGTCCGCAACTCGTCCTCGGCGCGATCCTGCTGGTCGTGATCGCCTGGCTCGCCGCCTGCGCGGAGGCGGGCCTGGCGCGCGTCTCCAGCTTCCGCGCCGAGGAAGCCGTACGGTCGGGGCGGCGCGGCAGCGCGAAGCTCGCGCAGGTCGCCGCCGACCCGACGCGCTATCTGAACGTGGCGCTGCTGGTCCGCGTGGCCTGCGAGATGGCCGCCGCGGCGCTCGTCACCTACGCCTGCCTCCAGGAGTTCGACAGCACCACCCAGGCGCTCCTGGTCGCGATAGCGGTGATGGTCCTGGTGTCGTACGTCGCCGTCGGCGTCTCCCCCCGGACCATCGGCCGCCAGCACCCGCTCAACACCGCGACGGCGGCGGCGTACGTCCTGCTGCCGCTCGCCCGGATCATGGGCCCGATCCCGTCCCTGCTGATCCTCATCGGCAACGCCCTCACCCCCGGCAAGGGCTTCCGCCGCGGCCCCTTCGCCTCCGAGGCCGAGCTGCGCGCGCTGGTCGACCTCGCCGAGAAGGACTCGCTCATCGAGGACGAGGAGCGCCGGATGGTGCACTCCGTCTTCGAACTCGGCGACACCCTCGTGCGCGAGGTCATGGTCCCGCGCACCGACCTGGTCGTCATCGAGCGCTACAAGACCATCCGCCAGGCCCTGACCCTCGCGCTCAGGTCCGGCTTCTCGCGCATCCCGGTCACCGGGGAGAGCGAGGACGACATCGTCGGGATGGTGTATCTGAAGGACCTCGCCCGCAAGACGCACATCAGCCGGGACGCGGAGAGCGAGCTGGTGTCGACCGCGATGCGGCCCGCCGCCTTCGTGCCCGACACCAAGAACGCCGGCGATCTGCTGCGCGAGATGCAGCAGGACCGCAATCACGTCGCCGTCGTCATCGACGAGTACGGCGGCACCGCCGGCATCGTCACCATCGAGGACATCCTGGAGGAGATCGTCGGCGAGATCACCGACGAGTACGACCGTGAACTGCCGCCGGTGGAGGAGCTGGGCGAGGACCGCTACCGGGTCACCTCCCGCCTGGACATCACCGACCTCGGCGAGCTGTACGGCCTCGACGAGTACGACGACGAGGACGTGGAGACCGTCGGCGGCCTGCTCGCGAAGGCGCTCGGCCGCGTCCCGATCGCCGGTGCCTCGGCCGTCGTGGAGCTGCCCGACGAGCGGGAGCTGCGGCTGACGGCGGAGGCCGCGGCAGGACGCCGGAACAAGATCGTGACCGTGCTGGTGGAGCCGGTGGGCGCCACGAAGGAAGGGGCGGAAGAGGAGTGAACTCCCAGGAGCTGCGGGCCTTCTGCCTGTCGTTCAACGCGGCGGAGGAAGACTTTCCCTTCGCGCCGGAGATCTCGGTCTTCAAGGTGCTCGGCAAGATGTTCGCGCTGAGCTGGATCGATGCGAGCCCTCTGAAGGCCAACCTCAAGTGCGACCCGGAGGACGCCGTCCGGCTCCGGAGCGAGAACCCCAGCCTCATCACCCCCGGCTATCACATGAACAAGCGCCACTGGAACACCGTCACGCTCGACGGAGACCTCCCCGACCGCCTCGTCCGCGAACTCATCGAGGACTCCTACGACCTCGTCGTCGCCGGACTTCCGCGCGCCGAACGCCTCCGCCTGGACCGGCCCTGACGGCCACTTCGTATGCTCAGGGCATGACCGAGAGCAACGCGCTTGACCCCGAGGACCGCAAGATCGTCACCCTGGCCCGTTCCGCGCGGGCCCGCAACGGCGTGCCCGAGGGTGCGGCCGTACGCGACGAGACGGGACGTACGTATGTCGCCGGGACCGTGGACCTGGACTCGCTGAAGCTGAGCGCGCTCAGGACGGCGGTGGCGATGGCCGTGGCGTCCGGGGCGAAGTCGCTGGAGGCGGCTGCGGTCGTGAGCGAGGCGGAGAGCGCGGCGCCCGAGGACCTCGCGGCCGTACGGGACCTGGGCGGGGCCGGGACGCCGGTACTGCTCGCCGGGGCCGACGGCGCCGTGCGGCGGACCGTCCCGGCGGAGTAGTCCGGAATTCATCCTTGCCGGGGTTCGTCTCTCGCGCATCAATGGGAACGTAAGTTCCGACGGACCGTCAGATTCGGCCCTCCCGCAGTGTGTCCGCACCCGCCTGCCGAGGGCGGGCCGTCGGTCCCCCCACACCCGAAGGGATCCAGAACCCCATGAGAGGCACACGCTTGGGCACCGGTGCGGCACTCGCGGCCGGCACGCTCGCCCTGACCGGACTCGTCCTCGCGCCCACCGCCGCGGCCGTCACCCCCACCTCGGCCACGATCGACGCCGACTGCGGCAGCTTCGGCGGCGGCGCGGCCACCCTGACGGCCACCCAGGACGGCACGGCCGCCACCATCACCGTCGACTCCTCCGCGATCACCGCGCCGATCGGACTCGGCGAGGACTCCATCGCGTCCACCCTCACCCTGGTGAAGGCGGGCGGCGGCACCACCGTCTTCACCGCCACCGAGAACCCGGCGATGGACGCCGGCGACCCGGTCCAGGTCGGCCCGCTGCCCGGCACCGTGGCCTCCGGCGACAGCCTGGAGGCCTACGGCGGCTCGCTCACGATGACCGTCTTCGGCATCACCATCACCTGCACGGCGACGGCGCCGCAGTCCCCGGGCCCGTTCGTCTTCTGATCCCAGGGTGAGCGCGGCTCCTCAGAGCGCGTCGGGGCCGCGCTCGCCCGTCCGGACCCGCACGACGGTCTCGACGGGCAGCGCCCAGACCTTGCCGTCGCCGATCTTGCCGGTGTGCGCGGCCTTCACGATCGCGTCGATCACGGCGTCGGAGTCGGCGTCCTCCACGACCACCTCGATACGGACCTTGGGTACCAGGTCGACCTGGTACTCGGCGCCGCGGTACACCTCGGTGTGGCCGCGCTGCCGGCCGTAGCCGCTCGCCTCGGTCACGGTCAGACCGTGCACGCCGAGCTCCTGGAGCGCCGACTTCACCTCGTCGAGACGGTAGGGCTTGACGATCGCGGTGATGAGCTTCATGCCTTGGCCTTCTGGGGGAAGTGGGCGGAGGAGCCGACCGGGGCGCCGTGGCCCAGGACGCCGTGATCGTATGCGGTCTCGGCGTGCACCGTAAGGTCCAGGCCGGTCTGCTCCTGCTCCTCGCTCGCACGCAGGCCCAGCGTCTTGTCGATGAGCTTGGCGATGCCGTAGGTGACGGCGAAGGCGTACGTCCCGACGGCGGCCACGGCCACCAGCTGCTTGCCGAGCTGCGTGAGTCCGCCGCCGTACAGGAGGCCCTCGGTGCCGCCGGTCATCTCGGAGACGGCGAAGACGCCGATCAGGACCGTGCCGATGACACCGCCGACCAGGTGGACACCCACTACGTCCAGGGAGTCGTCGTAGTTCAGCTTGAACTTCCAGCTCACGGCGTAGGAGCAGACGAGGCCGGCGGTGAGGCCGATGACCAGGGCGCCGAGCAGGGAGACCGAGCCGCAGGACGGGGTGATGGCGACCAGGCCCGCGACCGCGCCGGACGCGGCGCCCAGGGTCGTGGGGTGACCGTCGCGCTTCTGCTCCACGAAGAGCCAGCCCAGCAGGCCGGTACAGCCGGCGGCGAGGGTGTTGAGGAAGGCCGCGGCGGCCAGTCCATTGGCTCCCAGGGCCGAGCCCGCGTTGAAGCCGAACCAGCCGAACCAGAGCAGACCGGCGCCCAGCATGACCATGGGCAGGTTGTGCGGACGCATGGCGTCCTTCTTGAAGCCCAGCCGCGGGCCGAGCACCAGGCAGAGCGCGAGACCGGAGGCGCCGGAGGTGATCTCGACGGGGAGTCCGCCCGCGAAATCCAGGGCGCCGAGGCGGTTGAGGATCCAGCCACCCGGGCCCCAGGTCCAGTGCGCGACCGGAACGTATACGAGCAGCGCCCACACGGGGACGAAGACCAGCCATGCGCCGAACTTCGCGCGGTCGGCAATGGCGCCGCTGATCAGGGCGGCCGTGATGATCGCGAAGGTGAGCTGGAAGGTGGCGAACAGGAGGGTGGGGACCGTGCCCTGGACGCTGTCCGGGCCGATGCCCGCCATGCCGAGGTGGTCGAGTCCGCCGATGAGTCCGGCGCCCGCGTCCTCGCCGAACGCGAGGGAGTAGCCGGCGGCCAGCCACACGACGGTGACCAGGGCGATCGACACAAAGCTCATCATCAGCATGTTGAGGACGCTCTTCGTGCGGACCATGCCGCCGTAGAACAGGGCCAGGCCCGGCGTCATCAGCAGGACGAGGGCGGTGGCGGCGAGCAGCCAGGCGGTGTCGCCGGTGTCGAGGCCCTGCGCGGCGAGGGTCACGGTCGTCACGTGTCGTCTCCAACGGGGTGGGGTTCGTCAGAGATTCACCGGTGAGCGTTTCCGGATGTGTACCGATGTGTTTCGGGGGCGTTTCATTGCGCGGGGGTTTCCGGAAGCTCACCGGCGGGGGCCGGGGTGGACTCCTGTGCGGCGGGGCTCTGTGGATCAGGGAGAATGGGCGGCATGAGCGCTCGTACCCAGTCCTCCGAAGAACCGGCCGAGGCCCGCCACAGGGCCGGCTTCGCCTGCTTCGTCGGCCGCCCCAACGCGGGCAAGTCCACCCTCACGAACGCTCTGGTCGGGCAGAAGGTGGCGATCACCGCCAACCAGCCGCAGACGACCCGGCACACGGTACGGGGAATCGTGCACCGTCCGGACGCCCAGCTGATCCTGGTGGACACCCCCGGTCTGCACAAGCCGCGGACGCTGCTGGGGCAGCGGCTCAACGACGTCGTGCGTACCACCTGGGCCGAGGTCGATGTGATCGGCTTCTGTCTTCCGGCGAACGAGAAGATCGGTCCCGGTGACCGCTTCATCGCCAAGGAGCTGGCGGCGATCAAGAAGACCCCGAAGGTCGCCATCGTCACCAAGACGGACCTCGTCGACTCCAAGGCGCTCGCCGAGCAGCTGATCGCCATCGACCAGCTCGGCAAGGAGCTCGGCTTCGAGTGGGCGGAGATCGTGCCGGTGTCGGCGGTCAAGGACCAGCAGGTGAGCCTGCTGGCCGACCTGCTCGTGCCGCTCCTGCCGGAGGGCCCCGCCCTCTACCCGGAGGGCGACCTCACCGACGAGCCCGAGCAGGTCATGATCGCGGAGCTGATCCGCGAGGCGGCCCTGGAGGGCGTCCGCGACGAGCTGCCGCACTCCATCGCCGTCGTGGTCGAGGAGATGCTCCCCCGCGAGGACCGCCCCGCCGACAAGCCGCTCCTCGACATCCACGCCTTCGTCTACATCGAGCGCCCCAGCCAGAAGGGCATCATCATCGGCCCCAAGGGCAAGCGCCTGAAGGAGGTCGGCATCAAGTCCCGCAAGCAGATCGAGGCCTTGCTGGGGACGCCGGTCTTCCTCGATCTGCACGTCAAGGTCGCGAAGGACTGGCAGCGGGATCCGAAGCAGTTGCGCAAGCTGGGGTTCTAGGGGCGCTGCG
>NZ_JAVRBF010001254.1:0-249 GCF_032436805.1 Streptomyces sp. P17
GTTATGGCTCGTAATGGTGTGAACTTTGGTATTCAGTTGTCAGGTACAGGAAATCAATGGTTTCAAGCACCCGCTAACCCAGTAAATGGTTTGTTCTTCCCTGGCTTCGGTGTTGAGGATGCCGCTGCGGACTTGGGTGATAGTGCAATCACTGAAACAGCAGGTGTTGGTGGTTTCGCAATGGCATCTTCTCCAGCAATCGTTAAATTTGTTGGTGGTACGCCAGATGATGCAACCAATAACAGTCGC
>NZ_JAVRBF010001255.1:0-249 GCF_032436805.1 Streptomyces sp. P17
TCGAATGGCTTAGTCAGAACCGGAAAGCGGGTGTCGCGCAAGGGATGCCCCAACGGAAGCGAGGTCATCAGCGCGCCGCGCACCGCGATATCGCCCAGCAGCGCCGGCCCGCTGCCATCGCCAAGCTGAATATCCGACAGCACCAGCCCAAGGCCGGGCAGATCCGCCAGTCCGCGCGCCTCTGCCAGACTGTCACATTCCAGAACCGAATGGCCCAGCCCGGTCAGCAGGTCGCGGACATGGCTGCGG
>NZ_JAVRBF010001256.1:0-249 GCF_032436805.1 Streptomyces sp. P17
GCGACGGCTGTCATCCCGTCGTCCATGTACTCCTCCAGGTACGACCGCTCCTCGGCGGAGATCCGGCGCGGACGCTGGGCCTCCAGATCGAAGGGGACGACGACCGTGGCGGCCCGTACGTACGTGACCTCCGGGTCCTTGATCTCGTACGCGATCGTCAGCGACGCCGCGCCTATCTTCGTGACCAACGACTCGATGGTGACCGGCGCGTGCCGGTGCACCAACGGCCTAACGTAGTCGATCTCGTGC
>NZ_JAVRBF010001257.1:0-249 GCF_032436805.1 Streptomyces sp. P17
TTGCGGTGATCGGCGACCAGCGCGTTGACGCAGGTGAAGCTGGTCAGATAGGCGAGGGCGTGGGGGTTCAGGTGGCGGATGAATTTGAGGGCGGCGTGGCGCTTGCCCGGCTTGCCGGTGTCGGCTTCGGCCACGAACGCCATGATCGCGGCGGCGGTGGCGTTGTCCTCGGTGGTCTGGTTTGACCTGGCCGAGGAATTTGTGTTTCCGTCGCCGTTCGTTGAGCGGGTTTCTCCGTCGGTCAATGAG
>NZ_JAVRBF010001258.1:0-249 GCF_032436805.1 Streptomyces sp. P17
GCTCATTTCGGCGAGCGGGGCGAGCTCCATCACTCCTGCATTATTGACGAGTATGTCGATTTTGACGAAGGCATTCTCGGCCGCATCGAACAGCTGCTCCGCCGTCGGTGGATAGGCAAGATCGGCCTGCACCGCCAGGGCGCGTCCGCCGGCGGCTTGGATCTGCTCTACGAGCGCATCGGCAGCCGCTTTGCCGGTGGCGTAGTTGATTGCTACTGCGATGCCGTCTTGCGCCAGCCGGCGGGCGAT
>NZ_JAVRBF010001259.1:0-234 GCF_032436805.1 Streptomyces sp. P17
GCGCCCGGGGTGGCGCCCCTCGCCCCCCCCCGGGGCACCCTGGAGAGCAGACCCTCTGGCCGTACTCGACGCTCTGCCGATCTGGGGCACGCCCGCGCCGCCCTCACCCCGGCCCCCGCGCGAGACGTGCACCCCTGGTGCGGGCGTCCGCTCGGCACCAAGCACGTCAAATCCAACGTGGGCGTGGTGACCGAGGAGCGCTTGGGCCGCGTCGGGGGCGGGGTGGGCTGGCGG
>NZ_JAVRBF010001260.1:0-249 GCF_032436805.1 Streptomyces sp. P17
GTCACGTGCGACAAATTGAGGGAGTATCGCAGAGCCTTCAATAATGCAGTCTTCCCATGGATCAATTGCCTGTATTAAAGCCAAAACACCATTCCAGGTACGTTCGTATCTCGTTACTTCACTTGTGAGAAAATCGCCCTCTGTTTCCGGTACTTGCTCAGGTTGAACAGAGCGGAGAATAGTACGGATTTGATCTGTCGAGATCCACGGTACTCCAAGGTGAGCCGCTACTTTTACCAAAAAAGTAGC
>NZ_JAVRBF010001261.1:0-249 GCF_032436805.1 Streptomyces sp. P17
GACAGCGCGCGCCTTGAGACGCGGGCCATACTGGATGGGGCGGGTCACGCCCTCGGGAAAGGGCGACACGTGGCGTTGCCCCTGGTCATCTTCCAGCACTTCGGCCTGATACTCGGTGACGACGCTCTTAAACTCGATATCCTGCACTTGGCGGGATTCGATTCCTACCGTGCGATAAATGCGCCCCTTGGGGAGCTGCCGACGATCGACGCGCAGTTTGACCACCTCATCGGGGTCTGCCACCGGTGC
>NZ_JAVRBF010001262.1:0-249 GCF_032436805.1 Streptomyces sp. P17
GCTTCAGGCACATATTTTCTTCATCGGCCAGACAAAGCTCGCACTTGCCGCAGCCGAGCCACGGATAGACCAGCCGCACATCGCCGGCTTTTACGCCCTTTGCATCCGGCCCAAGCGCGACGACGTCGCCGACGGTTTCATGCCCCATCGTCAAAGGCAGCGAGACACAGCGATCTGCACATCTGGCAGGGCGGCTATGAACTCGGTCATGGCCGCAAGCCGCTGTCGCTGAAGGATCGCGGTGTCTCG
>NZ_JAVRBF010001263.1:0-249 GCF_032436805.1 Streptomyces sp. P17
TGGTAAGTGCGCGGCAGAACAGGTTGGGGTAAAAGCACCAGGTACAGCAAATAACACCACTTTTTTACCGGCAAAAACATCGCTGGTTGTTGGGTTTTGCATGCCTTCAGCCGTTAATTGTGAAAAGGTTACTTCGGGTAACTTATCGCCTACTTTAATCATAATGACTTATCCTATAATGTTTGTTAGAACTGTTATTTAAGACATCTTTTGAAACTGTTGTGGCACGCTGTTTAGCATGGCCAACGC
>NZ_JAVRBF010001264.1:0-248 GCF_032436805.1 Streptomyces sp. P17
GGGGGTGCCGCTTTCGGGTGGTGCCCGCTACTGGGGCTGTGGCCCTTCGAGGCCGAGGTGCGGGGTCGGAGCGTGCGGCCGGGGGTCCGGGGGGTGTCCCCCGGGTGAGCGCAGCACCGGCGTGGTGGAGCGGGACTTCGTCCCGGTCGAGGAGCGCTGACACCTGCCGGGGGGGGTGCCGCTTTCGGGTGGTGCCCGCTACTGGGGCTGTGGCCCTTCGAGGCCGAGGTGCGGGGTCGGAGCGTGCG
>NZ_JAVRBF010001265.1:0-248 GCF_032436805.1 Streptomyces sp. P17
GGCGAGGATGTTGCCGGTGAAGTTCTTCAGGGTCTTGTCGGTGCGGAAGGCGTGGAGGATGGCCGGATTGCCCTCCGCCACCGTGACATGCCGCGACTGCGACAGGGCCACCGTCGTCGAGATGCCGCCGCCGAACTGCACCACGAAGGTCGAGGGCTTCTGCTTGATCACGTAGGGATAGATCATCGGCAGGTAGCGGAAATAGTCGGTCTCGCCCGGCGGCAGGTCGCGGATGATGCCCGATGGGC
>NZ_JAVRBF010001266.1:0-248 GCF_032436805.1 Streptomyces sp. P17
GTAATAACATGTCAATTATTACTGACGTTTACGCTCGCGAAGTCCTTGACTCACGCGGTAACCCAACACTTGAAGTAGAAGTTTACACTGAATCTGGTGCTTTCGGTCGTGGTATGGTTCCATCAGGAGCATCTACAGGTGAGCACGAAGCAGTAGAACTTCGCGATGGTGACAAATCTCGTTACCTTGGTCTTGGTACACAAAAAGCTGTTGACAATGTAAATAACATTATCGCTGAAGCAATCATC
>NZ_JAVRBF010001267.1:0-248 GCF_032436805.1 Streptomyces sp. P17
TTTCGAGCATAGCCGGATTGATCGCGAAAAGGTCACGCGGATGATGAAGGTTAAGGAAATGGTGAGCATTATGACTCTGGAAAGAGGTCAAATGCATGGCCGGACGGGAACACTGGACCAGCCAACGAATCTGCATTTGATCGATGATATGGGATTCGGAGACGGTCGGATTTTCGAACCGCATGTAATCGGCGGCCGCTGCAAGAATCGAGATATCGATTTGCGCAATCACCTGTCCCGTGAGGGAG
>NZ_JAVRBF010001268.1:0-248 GCF_032436805.1 Streptomyces sp. P17
CTGCCATTGGACGTTCACCTTGTAGTACATGTACATCTACTGCTGGTTGGTTGTCAGCTGCTGTTGAGAAGACTTGTGATTTTGTAGTTGGGATAGTGGTGTTACGATCGATTAATTTAGTGAAGACACCACCCATAGTTTCAATACCAAGAGATAGAGGCGTTACATCAAGTAGAACGATATCTTTTACGTCTCCAGAAATAACACCAGCTTGGATAGCTGCACCCATAGCAACTACTTCGTCAGGG
>NZ_JAVRBF010001269.1:0-248 GCF_032436805.1 Streptomyces sp. P17
TCAAGGTTGCCACCGGCCTGTTGTTCAAACTGTTGTTGCTGAATTTGAGTGGGTTGCTCAGGCAGCTGAGCTTTGGCCAAAACAAACAATAGCCTTTGCGGCTCAGGTTGTTGTTTTGCCATATTGATAAAGTCTTGATAACTGCTAATTTCCATGGTGTCACCGCGTATTCGTGAAGTGCGAGCGGAGAATACCACAAAACCACTTTTTGAATGCATCAAAAAAGAGGGAGCTTAACTCCCTCTTTG
>NZ_JAVRBF010001270.1:0-248 GCF_032436805.1 Streptomyces sp. P17
TTGGCGCGTGCGCCATCCTCGAAAACCAGCACGCCAGAGCCTTGAATTTGCAGGAAGAACAGGTCTTCCGGTCGCATCCAGGCCAGGGCGTCATCAGCCGGAAGCGCGTTGATCTGAGCCCGGCTGAGCGTACTCTGCGGAGGTTTTGATCCGGACGGATTGACGTCCGCCGCGGCGAGCGCCGCACCGATGGGATCGTCCGCTAGATTGGGATCGAGCGCCAGGGCGCCTATAGGATCCGAAGGTTC
>NZ_JAVRBF010001271.1:0-248 GCF_032436805.1 Streptomyces sp. P17
TCGTGCGCCGTGGGGACGAACAGACCTGTGCCGCGTCCTCGTACGACACCCCCGACGCACCGATCAGTACCAAGGCCTCGCGCTGGTCGGGCGGCAGCCGCTGCAGCGCCCCGCGGAAATCCAGGAAATCCATGTGGCCGTGCTGGGACGGGGCGGAGGCGAGCTTCGCTGCCATCACCCCATCGCTGTCGGCCACCTCACGGCGGCGCTTGCGGTACTCGGAGTAGTAGACGTTGCGCAGGATGGTG
>NZ_JAVRBF010001272.1:0-248 GCF_032436805.1 Streptomyces sp. P17
GTCTTGAGAAAGAGCCGTCATTATTCTCGGAGTTGGCTGCAGCACTTCCTTTTTTACCAAAGCGTTTGACGATGCTGGTGAGCATGTAGGGAGGGTCTGTCACAATGCTGTCGATGCTACCTTCCGGTAAACTTCGCATAGTCGTAACATTGTCACCCGGATAAAGTTTTACAGATGGCATGGCATCTCAATCTTCTGAAAGCATTTCTGACAGATCGGTCGCATCACTGACAAGCGGTTGAAGCTCT
>NZ_JAVRBF010001273.1:0-248 GCF_032436805.1 Streptomyces sp. P17
TGATGACGCTGTGGTAGATGCACAATAAACGATTGACAGTCTGGAGTGCTGGCCTTCCTTTTGATGGAGGCCAGTACTTTTTTAGGTCAATACCACGAAGCTGATAAAGTTCTTAAAAATTTCAAATATTTCTCGATTTCTAATCAAGTTTCAAACACTGTCTTGACAATTTCCTTCATGAATTTTTGTCATAATCAGAGGAATGATAACTAGCAGAAGAAAAGGAGAGAAATCATGATCACTTTGGC
>NZ_JAVRBF010001274.1:0-248 GCF_032436805.1 Streptomyces sp. P17
GCCGCCTTTTACACCGCCGAACAACGTCTTAGTAAATATATTTATGAGACTGCCTATAAGAACTTTTTCTCTGACAATATGACAGACGTGGCAGCCACCATCGGAACGAGTTATCGTCACCTTTATCGCTTGTTAGGTGACCTGTCAAAAGCAGGGATCTTGGAAAAAGACGAGGACGGCTATTGGATCCGAAAACCAGAAGAACTATGGGCAAAAACGGTGATTTAGTGAGGGCTAGAAGACTTTCT
>NZ_JAVRBF010001275.1:0-248 GCF_032436805.1 Streptomyces sp. P17
GTCCGAGCGTGTCGGACCATGTTCGGCCATGCGCATTCCTTTCGATTTTCGCGAATAGCCTTTAAGCACTGACCTCCCTCGGGAGTCAAGCCAAAATTCGTCTTTGCCGAATTTATATTCTGAAAATCAGGCTGCGTGGCCGTTGGCACTGCGGATCACCTATTTCAGCTTGAAACGGAACCAGTCGCTGCCACGCTCGACCAGGTCATAGTCCTCATGGCCTTCCAGAAACCGCGCCTCCGGAATCT
>NZ_JAVRBF010001276.1:0-248 GCF_032436805.1 Streptomyces sp. P17
GCGGGACATTGGCATCGTAAAGCGCGGAAAGGACGAATCGAAACTTACTGTGCTGAACACTGGAGCGGCAAGATCCCAATGTGGTCGGATCTTACGTCAATTGTTAGCTGTCGAGCCTACGCCTAAGGACCTTAAGTTCCTGCGGAGCTCTTGAGACCATGCCAGCCAATCGCGAATCTCTGCTTGCGGGGCGAAATCAACAGCCCCTTGATCTTAAGGAAGTTAGAAGAGCCCTGTCAGCATTCATC
>NZ_JAVRBF010001277.1:0-248 GCF_032436805.1 Streptomyces sp. P17
CGGTGCTCAGCGCCGAGCTGGGCGCTACGCCGGGGGATCTGGCTTTGTCCTCCGGGCTTTGGTTTCTGGTCTTTGCCGCCTGCCAGATCCCGGTGGGCTGGGCGCTTGACCGGTTCGGCCCGGCCCGCACAGTGGCGGTGCCGCTGGCGCTTGGTGGCGGGATCGGGGCTGCGATAGTTGCGCTGGCGGCTGCGCCCTGGCATCTGCAGGTGGCGATGGCGCTGATCGGGGCGGGCTGTGCGCCGGTG
>NZ_JAVRBF010001278.1:0-248 GCF_032436805.1 Streptomyces sp. P17
GAAAAAATTGCTTGGGCTTGTCGCTGTCCTGGTGGCCGTGGTGGCAGCCGGTGCGTTTTCCTACTGGCACCGCCATCAGGAGCGTTTCAGCGCGCAGACTGATCTCAATATCAAGAACTTCGTCACCAAGGGACCATCCTGGTATCCAAGTGGCCACCGGGTTGAAAAAGTCAAAGCCGACAGCCAGAACTAGGCTGTACGTCTCAGGCGATGGATTGACATCATCGTCCCCTGTGCCGGTGCTTCCG
>NZ_JAVRBF010001279.1:0-248 GCF_032436805.1 Streptomyces sp. P17
TCCCATTTGGGATGGAAGCTTCCGGTGCCGCGCGGACTTTCCCGAACAGGAGCCGCGAGACTTCGGCTGTGAAGTGCGGCTAGCCGCCGTGCCCGGCGTCGTTCATGTCGCCGATCGGTGGGGCTGAGGTCAGCTATACGTCCAAGGGAGTCTTCACAAACCTCTTCGGAGGAAACGTCCTTCGTCCGACCTGACATACCCTGCGGGGCCGCGTTCCCGACACGAAACGTACGCGATCACCCCGCGGG
>NZ_JAVRBF010001280.1:0-248 GCF_032436805.1 Streptomyces sp. P17
TCACCGCTTGTTCGTGGTGACGCGCAAGCCGGGCAAGCTGGTGGTGCTGAATTCCGACACGGGCGCATCCCTGGCCAGCTTCACCGCCCCGGAGCGTACCGACGAGGTGGTATTCGACGGCACGTAGAAGATGCTATGAGGCGTTTCAAAGCCCGTGACGGTCTTCAGGTGCGCGCCACTCTTCAGATCGAACACTTCCAGGGTGCCGTGATCCTCGGCGGCCAGGAACAGGCGGTTACCCTTGGCAT
>NZ_JAVRBF010001281.1:0-248 GCF_032436805.1 Streptomyces sp. P17
GGCTGGAGCATTGCGACGACGCCATGATGGCAGGCGAGACCCCTCCTCGCCGAGCGATCGGGGGGTGTCGCCGAAAGCGCCGGGCGGGTCGGCAGGCAAGTTCGCGGCAAGCCTAAATACCCTTCGTTTGTAATGGCTTGTGCCACATCAGCCGGAACGCCCGGCCGATTTGTGGCCGGATGGCACGGGCTCATATAATCTCCAAGGATTGGACATCCTCCGACCGCTTTCGACCAACAGATAGATCG
>NZ_JAVRBF010000091.1:0-22672 GCF_032436805.1 Streptomyces sp. P17
CCAGGTCGCCGTCCAGGCCTCGGTACGCCTGACCTCCGTCTCCATCCCCGCCCAGGACATGGGACGGCACGCCGTGGCACACCTCGTCGCCAAGCTGGAAGGCCGGAGCAAGGACGAAGTCGTCCTCATCGCCCGCGAATTGACGGTCCGGGCGAGCTCGGGACCGACCGCTTCCTGACCAGTACGTCCCCCTGCGGCCCCCGCCATTCAGCCCTTGATCGCTCCGGTCAGCATGCCCTTCTTGAAGTGCCGCTGGACGAAGGGGGAGGCAACCGCGACGGGGATCAGGGCGAGCACCATGACGGCCATCTGCAGTCCCAGGGAGGAGAGTTGACCGGTGCGGACCGCCTGCTGAAGGCCGGTCGGCGCCTCGGTTCTTCTGGACCAGCTGGATGAGCACATTCTGCAGCGGCAGCATCTCCTGGTCGGTGAGGTAGATGGAGGCGTTGAACCAGGCGCTCCAGTAACCGACCGCGTAGAACAGGGAGATGACCGCGATCACCGCCCGCGACAGCGGTATGACGATGGTCAGCAGGATCCGCAGCTCGCCGGCCCCGTCGATGCGGGCGGACTCGGTGAGTTCGGGGGAGATCCCCATGAAGAAGGCCCGCAGGACGAGGACGTTGAAGACGCTGACCGCGCTCGGCAGGATCAGCGACAGATAGGTGTCGGTGAGGCCGAGCGCCTGCACCAGGAGGTACGTCGGGATGAGGCCGGCCCCGAAGAACATGGTGGCCATGATGGTCATCAGGAAGAACCGGTGCCCGAGGCTCCCCGTCCGGGACAGGCCGTAGGCGCCGAGGACCGAGACCGCCATGGAGAACAGGGTGCCGAAGAAGGTGACCCCGACCGAGACCATGATCGCCCGGCTGACCTGGCCGCCGCTGAGCAGTTCCGTGTAGTTGATGAAGGTGATGCCGCGGGGGATCACGACCAGGCCGCCGGCCTGGTCGATCACCGGTTTCGGGGAGAGGCTGGTGACGATGACGATCCACAGCGGCCCGAGTACGCCGAGGCAGCACAGGAGCAGCAGGCCGCCCTTCGCGGTGAGCCCGGCCTTGCTGGGCGGCTCCTCCCACACCGGCCGGGGCGGCGCCTTGAGACTGCGGATGAGCATGGTGTTGAGACTCACTTCTTGTACACCCCCTGCTCGCCCAGAAGGTGCGCGAACTTGTTCGCGCCCAGGACGAGAGCGACGCCGATGAGCCCCTTGACGAGGCCGACCGCTGCCGCGTAGCTGAAGTCGCCGTTCTGGATTCCCATGTTCCATACGTAGGTGTCGAGGACCTCTGCGGCTCCCGCGCCCGACGGAGCCACCGTCGCCACGCTCGTGACGCCCGGCGACACCACGCACTGGATCAACGGCCTGGAGGACCGCACGCACACCGTCCGGCTCGTCAAGCGCAACGACACCCCGGGCGACACCAGCACGTTCGGAGGCTTCGTCGCCGCACCCGGCGGTGCCGTACTGAGCAAACCGGCCGCCCGCAGCCGTCAGATCGAGTTCATCGGTGACTCCCTCACGGTGGGCTACGGCAACCTCTCGACCTCCCGCACCTGCACCTGGGACCAGGTCAAGCGGACCACCAACTCCGATGTGAGCTACGGCGCCCTCACCGCCCGGCAACTGAACGCCGACTACCAGATCAACGGCTACTCGGGGCTTGGCATGGTGCGCAACTACAACGGAGGCCAACCGGACGTCACGTACCGGACCTTCTACGACCGTGCACTGCTGAACGTGTCCGGCGACGTCTGGCAGAACCCGGGCACCTGGCGCCCCCAGGTCGTGGTGGTCAACCTGGGCACCAACGACTTCTCGACCGCCGTCAACCCCGGTGAGCCGTGGACGCCCGACAGCCTCGCGGCCGGCTACCGCAGCGCCTACGGCGAGTTCCTCCAGAAGCTGCGCACGCGCTACGGGGCCGGGACGACCATCGTGGCCGTCGGAGCCGGCCAGTACGCCGGTCACGTCCAGCAGGTGGTCAAGGCACGCAACGACGCCGGCGACAACGGGGTCCGCTACTGGTTCCTCGACGACTCGGGCCTGGACTTCCTCGGCTGCGACTGGCACTACTCGGCCCGTGACGACCGAGTCATCGCCGACCGGCTCACCTCGTTCATCGCCGGTCTGCCGACAAGCTGGTGACAATTCCCCGTGCCTGTGTGATTTCTGTGAAACACGGCAACCTTCTGCCCGCCGGCAGCCACTGGAAGGAGACACCCGCTCGATCTTCCAGAACAACCTGGCCACCACGATCAAGTCGCTGCGCGACCCCCGGCTGATCGCCACCGTGCACTACTACGGCTACTTCCCGTTCAGCGTGAACCTCGCCGGCTCCACCCGGTTCGACGCGCAGGCGCGGGGGGATCTGGACAAGACGTTCAAGCGGATGCGTGACACCTTCGTGGCCCAGGGCATCCCCGTCGTCCTCGGCGAGTACGGCCTGCTCGGCTACGACCACGGCCCCGGTGCCGTGGAACGCGGCGAGATGCTCAAGTACTTCGAGGCGCTCGGCGACGCGGCCCGCACCAACAAGGTCACCACCGTGCTGTGGGACAACGGCTCGTTCTACGACCGCGGCAAGATGAAGTGGAAGGACGCGGGGCTGTTCGGCCAGATCAAGTCGAGCTGGACGACGCGCTCGGCGACAGCCTCCTCCGACCGCGTATTCGTACCGAAGTCCGGCCCCGTCAAGGACCGTTCACTCACCCTGAACCTGAACGGCGCCCCCTTCACGGCGCTCAAGCAGGGCACCACCGAGCTGGTGAGCGGCAGGGACTACACCCTCTCCGGCAACCGGCTCACCCTGAAGGCGGCCGCACTCACCCGGCTCGTCGGCGACCGTTCCCACGGGGTCAACGCGACGCTGAGGGCCGAGTTCTCCCGAGGCGTCCCCTGGCGCATCCAGGTGGTCACCTACGACACCCCGGTGCAGTCGAACACGACCGGTGCGACCACGTCGTTCCGCATCCCCACCCGGTTCCAGGGCGACGTACTGGCGACGATGCAGGCCACCTACGCCGACGGCACCAACGCCGGCCCGACCGACTGGACGTCGTACCAGCAGTTCAACACCGCCTTCGCGCCGGACTACGCCAAGAAGGCCATCCGTCTGACCCCCGCCTTCCTCGACGCGATCAAGGAGAACGAACGCGTAAAGCTCACCTTCCATTTCTGGAGCGGCGCCACGACGACATACCACGTGACCAAGTCGGGAGGCACCGTAACCGGCTCGACGTCCTGACCTGAGGCCGGTGCCCGCCCGGGAGGCTCCCGGGCGGGCACAGTGCTCAGCCGCAGGCAGTGCCGTTGAGGGTGGAGGAGCCCGGCGGCGTGGTGTTGCCGGTGTGGGCGGCCTGGAAGCGGGTTCTGGGCGGTGCAGCCATTGTTCCTGACGAACCTGTCCCGCATCGTCCGTCCGCCGGCGATGCCGAGGACGCTGTCCCTGAGGCCGTGCACGCCGAGGTAGGCGATGGGCTGCGTGCCGCCGCTGCATCCGCTGAGCTGCCCGCCGCTCTGGACCGCGACCGCGCGGAAGACCGTCGCGCGGGAACAGGCCAGGGCGTACGACATGGCTGCGCGGTTCCTCACGGGCGGGTCCACTTCTGGTTGGCCTGGCCGTTACAGGTCCACAGGACCAGCGGGGTTCCGTTGGCAGTGCCGGCCCCGTTGGCGTCGAGGCACAGCCCGGCGTGGACGTTGCGGATCGACCCGTCGGCGCCGAGGGTCCACTTCTGGTTGTTCTGGCCGTTGCAGGGCCAGGTGATGACCCGGGTGCCGTTGGTGGTGCCCTGGTTGTCGGCGTCCAGGCACTTGTCGCCGTAGACGCGGATCTCACCGCCGGCCCAGGTGGTCCACAGCTGGTTGGCTGCCGTGTGGCAGTCCCAGAGCAGCACCGTGGCTCCGGCGGCGGTGGAGGCGTTGTCCACGTCGAGGCAGCGGCCGGAGTCGGTGCCGCGCAGCCGCGAGGTGGTGGCGGTCAGCGGGCTGCCACCGGTCACCCTGAACACGGCCACGCCGTGCGCGGGGACGCTCGCCGAGATCTGTCCGGACGTGCTCGACGTGCTACCGGTCCACAGGTCGGTGAGGGTGAACTGCCCGCCGGACAGTCCGACTTGTGCGGCGGTGGCGGTGACCGTCGCGGTGCCGCCGGACCGGTTGAACAGGCCTACGGCCACCGAGCCGTCGGCCAGGGGCTTGGCGAACACCTCGGTGCTGCCGTCGTCACGCACCCTTCGTCCGCCCGCGCCCAGCGAGTCCTGGTTCACCGCCAGCAGACGCGGGTTGCGCAGGATGGTGCTCACGTCGGCGGACATGGTGCGGATGTCGTTGCCGGCCATGAGCGGGGCGCCCAGCAGCGCCCACAGGGCGAAGTGGGAGCGGGATTGGGTCAGGGAGAGGCCGGGGCGGCCGACGACCAGCATGTCCGGGTCGTTCCAGTGTCCGGGGCCCGCCTGCGCCGCCAGCGGCGCGGTGACGTCCAGGACGTTCCCGACGCCCATCGGATAGCTGTTGGTGTTGCCGTTCTGCCAGATGTCGAGCAGGTCCTCGGTCGTCCGCCACAGGTCGGCGACCTCGCCCCAGTTGTAGGTGGCGCCGGTGATGGCGTGCAGGCTGTTGGGGTTGATGCTGTAGACGATCGGCCGTCCGGTGGCGCGCAGGGCGTCGCGCATGAGTGTGAACCGGGCGACCTGCTCGTCACGGGTGCCGCTGGGCGAAGTGGAACCACAACCCGGACAACACCAAGTGGTCCATCAACAACGGCCTGACCCTGCGGACCGCGACCGTCACCCACGACCTCTACTGGGCCCGCAACACCCTCACCCACCGCATCCAGGGACCCGCTTCCACCGCCACCGTCCACCTCGACCACTCCGCGATGCGGGACGGCGACCTCGCCGGGCTCGCGCTGCTGCGTGACTCCTCCGCCTGGATCGGCGTCAAGCGCGACGGCGGCGTGACGAGGCTGGTGATGGTCAACGGGCTGACCATGGACAGCAACTGGAACACCACCGGCACGGGCACCGAGGTCGCGAGCGTGTCCGTGTCAGGCGGCCGCGTCTGGCTGCGCGCGAGCGCGGACATCCGCCCGGGCGCCGCCCGCCCAGGGACTTTCTCCTACAGCACCGACGGCACCACCTTCACCCGCCTCGGACCCGCCTTCTCCATGGGCAACGACTGGCGGTTCTTCATGGGCTACCGGTTCGCCCTCTTCAACCACGCCACGCGGGCACTCGGCGGCGCGGTCCGCGTCACGCGGTTCGAGCTGTCCACGCCCTGAACGAAAGGAAGCGCGCACCACCAACCCCTCACCCGAGCGCTTCCGAGGGGGCGCTCCCCACGCTCGCCGCCGCCCATCGGACGCATCCCCGTCAGAAAACCGAGGTACCGTCATGCGCCGCAGACTGCTCGCACTCATGGCAGCGCTCTCCTCGCTGCCGCTGGCGCTCGCCGCCGCACCGTCCGCCCACGCGGCCGACCCGACGACCATGACCAACGGGTTCTACGTGGACCCGGACTCCAGCGCGAAACGGTGGGTCGCCGCCAACCCCGGTGACGGCCGGGCGCCCGCGATCAACGCCTCCGTCGCGGGCACCCCGACGGCCCGCTGGTTCGGCTCCTGGAGCGGCACCATCGGCAGCGCCACCGGCGCGTACGTGGGCGCCGCGGACGCCCGGGACAAGCTGCCCATCCTGGTCGCCTACAACATCTACAACCGCGACTACTGCGGCGGGCACTCCGCGGGCGGAGCGTCCTCGCCGTCCGCCTACCGGAACTGGATCGCCCAGTTCGCGGGCGGGATCGCGGGCCGCCCGGCCGTCGTCGTCCTCGAACCGGACTCCCTCGGGGACTACGGCTGCATGACCCAGGCCCAGATCGACGAACGAGAGAGCATGCTCACCGGCGCGCTCGCCGAGTTCAACCGCCAAGCCCCCAACACCTGGGTCTATCTCGACGCCGGTAACCCGGCCTGGGTGAGCGCGGCGACCATGGCCCGGCGCCTTCACGAAGCCGGCCTCCAACAAGCCCATGGCTTCTCGCTCAACGTCTCCAACTACCTGACCACGGCCGAGAACACCGCGTACGGCAACGCCGTCAACAGTGAACTGGGCGCCCGGTACGGCTACACCAAGCCGTTCGTCGTGGACACCAGCCGCAACGGTAACGGCTCCAACGGCCAGTGGTGCAACCCGTCGGGCCGCCGTATCGGCACCCCCACCCGGCTGGGCGGAGGCGCCGAGATGCTCCTGTGGATCAAGGTCCCGGGTGAGTCCGACGGCAACTGCGGCGCCGGAACCGGCTCTTCAGCCGGACAGTTCCTCCCCGAGGCCGCCTACAAGATGATCTACGGCTACTGATCCTCCAGCTTCTCGAAGAGGAACTCGTGCTTGAGAAAGGAGACGTCGTACTCGTGGCCGGGCTGCGGCGGCAGCAGTTGGGCGGCCTGGAACAGACGCCACCCGTCGTGCAGCGCGGCAAGCCCGGTCGGATAGGGCGGCTCGTCGCTGTCACCGGTCGTCGGGCTGGTCCGGGCGGTCCCGTCGTAGCGGGACCAGCCCACCACATCGGAGTCTAGCGCCGACGTCGAGAGGTAGAGGACGAGAACCTGCTGTCTCATGCGTGACTCCTCAGGGCCGGCCGGTTGCTGACGCGCGTGACCCAGTACTCGATGTCGAACGACTCGTCGCCGGTCAGGGCCCGCCACAGCAGGACCCGGTGGTAGATCTCCAGCCGGGCTCCGGCCTGCTCGTACCAGGGGAAGTAGGTGTGGAGTTCCGCGGTCACGGCCGGGTCGTGCAGGTCGGAGGTGTCCCACAGGCACACCTGCGGCACGGTCGGGTTGAGGCGGAGTTTGTACATGTAGCGACGGCGCGCGGTGTCGTTGCGGCGACCGCCGTGCCAGATGCCGTGATGCAGGAGGACGACCGTGCCCGCCGGACAGGTCAGCCGCGTCTGCCCCCGGAGGTTCTGGACGCGGCCGACGTCCGTCTCGTTGATCCTGCGCAGATGACTTCCGGGCACGCTGAGCGTGCCGCCCATGTCGGCGGTCACCTCGTGCGGGTAGTACATGAGCTGGATGTCGAACGCGTCGGGCCGTACGTCGATGATGGCGTCTGCGTGGAGGGGCTGCGCCTGTCCCTCGTGCGGCTCGCGCACATGCACCGCGTGGTGGTCGACCGTCGGCTCGGGGCCGACCAGGCTCTCGACGGCGCCTGCGACGACCGGCAGGTCGAGCAACTCGTGGACGAAGGTGTCCTGCGCGAACGCCTTGCCCAGCGGAGTGCCGTAGGGCACTTCTGGTAGGCCCTCGGCCAAGGTCGCTACGGCCCGTTCGTTGATCTCCCGCGGCACCACTGCGTCCAGACGCAGAAATCCCTGCGCGACGAAGCGCGCCACCTGAACCGATGTCAGGAGCTGCTTGGTGGTTGGCATGCGACGAACGTACGTGCCCGGTCAGGATCGGTCGTGGGCTGAAATCATCCACTGCTGGTAATTTTCCGTCCTCGTGAAGCACGCGACCCTACGGCTCGACGAGCCGCCCACCGTGGTCAATGCCGGCATCGGGATCCACGGCGTCTCCACCACCCACGACGTCTTCCGGCTGCCGGACCTGTGGCAGCTGCACCTCTACCACTACGAAGGCACGCTGTCCCTCGGTCAGTCGGTCCACCCCATCCGCCCCGGCCACGTCAGCCTCGTGCCGCCGAACACGGAGGTGCACTTTCGCTACCGGGGCAGGTCGGAGCATCTCTACGTCCATCTGCGACTGCACGAAGGCGGAGCCGCGCGGGTGGTCCCGGTGATGCAGGACGCAGCGGCCGAGAGCACCCGCCTCGCCGAGCTGCTCCGGCACGCGGTGGCGGCCATGCCGACCTCTCCCCCGCGAGCCACCGCCGAGGTCTGGGCCGCGCTGTGGCGCATCGCCGAGTTGCCCAGGGACGCCGGAGCGGGGCGCCACCACCCCTTCGTGGCCGCCGCACAGGCCTACGTCGAGGAGCACCTGGCCGACCCGCTGTCCGTACCGGGCATCGCTCGCGCGGTGGGAATCTCCCACACGCACCTCACGCGCGTATTCCGTGCCGAGACCGGCTTCACGGTGGTGTCGTACATCCGGCACCGACGCCTGCAACGCGCCCGCCATCTCCTGCTGTCGTCCACCCTGTCCATCACCGCCATCGCCGCGGCCGTGGGCATCGCCGATCTCCAGGCCTTCAACAAGGCCTGCCGCCGCGAGCTCGGCGCGAGCCCGCGTGACATCCGGGGGGCTGGGGAGCCAGCACCATTCCTCCCGGCCCGTTGACGGTCACAGTCACCTTCCCGGCGGCGCCTGGCGTGGGTGGGGAGTTCAGCAGCCGCCGGAGACGGTGGCCGGGGCGCCGATCTGGAGCGTGGCGGGGGCCGCGCAGCAGCCGCCGCCTTCAGCGCCCTCTGCGGCCTCGGGGTCGTCGAACAGGCCCGCGCCGCCACAGACGCCGGTCTCCGGCAGGGTCAACTCGACCCGCTCGGCGGCCTCCTGGTCTCCGGCGATCGATGCGGCGATGGAGCGGACCTGCTCGTAGCCGGTCATGGCGAGGAACGTGGGCGCGCGGCCGTAGGACTTCATGCCGACGAGGTAGACGTCCTTCTCCGGGTGGGAGAGTTCGTTGACGCCGTGCGGGTAGACGGTGCCGCACGAGTGCTGGTTGGGGTCGATGAGCGGGGCCAGCGCGGTCGGGGCCTGGAGGCGTTCGTCGAGGCCGAGGCGGAGCTCGGAGAGGAAGGAGAGGTCGGGGCGGAGGCCGGTCAGGACGATGACCTCGTCGACCGGGTCGAGCCGGCGGCCGTCCTCGCCGACGAGCACCAGGCGGCCGTCGGCTTCGCGCTCGATGGCGTCGGTGCGGAAGCCGGTGACCGCGTCGGCGTGGCCGTCGTCGACGGCGGCCTTGGCGGCCAGGCCGAGGGCCCCGCGGGCGGGCAGCTGGTCGGCGGCGCCGCCGCCGAAGGTGGAGCCGGAGATGCCCCGGCGCAGGATCCACACGCCCTTGGTGCCGGCCCCGTCGTCGGTCGCGGCGAGGTCTGCGAGGTGTGCGAGCGCGGTGAAGGCGGAGGCCCCGGAGCCGATGACCGCGGTGCGCTTGCCCGCGTACCGGGCCCGCACGGCCGGGTCCTTCAGGTCCGGCACGCGGTAGGTGATCCGGTCGGACGCGGCCTTCTCGCCGAGGGCCGGAAGGCCGCTGCCGCCGGCCGGGCCGGGGGTGGTCCAGGTGCCGGAGGCGTCGATCACCGCACGGGCGAACAGCCGCTCCTCACGGCCGTCCGCGTGGGCGATGTGGACGACGAACGGCTGGGCATCTCGGTCGGCGTCCACGATCCGGTCCCGGCCCGCACGGGAGACGCCGGTGACGGTGGCGCCGAAGCGCAGCTGCTCGCCGAGGACGTCGGCGAGCGGCTGGAGGTACCGCTCGGCCCAGTCCCCGCCCGAGGGATAGGTGGCGGCGTCCGGCTTCACCCAGCCGGTGGGGGCCAGCAGCTTTTCGGCGGCCGGGTCGACGACCTCGCCCCAGGTGGAGAACAGCCGCACGTGCGACCACTCGCGTACCGCCGCGGCGGCGACCGGGCCGGCTTCCAGGACCAGCGGGGTGAGGCCGCGGTCGACCAGGTGGGCCGCGGCGGCGAGTCCGGCGGGGCCGGCTCCGATCACGACGACGGGCAGCTCGGTGGTGGCAGGCGCGTTCACGGTCGACTCCTCGGTGTTTCGACATCTGTCGATGGCTCGCGCGGCCAGCATGACACCTGATTCGATAAGCGTCAACATAGACATTCATCGAACCTGGTCTCTTTCATGGAGCATGTCGACGTCTGCCCACGCTCCACGGCGGCGGGGCATCGAGCCAGTGATGCTGGAGGCGTCCGATCGGGCGGCGCCGGCCTGTCCTCCCCCTCCCTGCGCGGCGCGGGCCGGGAGGCCGACCGCGCCGCACGGCGGCCGGCACGCCACCTCGCCCGGGACTGACCGCTCCGCGCCCCGCCCGACTGGTTCGACATGTGCCAACATAGACGTATGTCGAATGCCAAGGTACTGCCGCTGACAGAGCCCGCCGACAGTCAGGCCCTGGCGCCGTGCTGCCCGCCGCTGACCGAGCGACCGTTCAGCGCGGCGGAGGCCGAGGTGGCCGCGCAGATGTTCAAGGCGCTCGGCGACCCGGTGCGGCTGCGGCTGTTCTCCGCGGTCGCCTCGCACGAGGGCGGCGAGGCGTGCGTGTGCGACATCTCCGACGTCGGCGTCTCCCAGCCGACCGTCTCCCACCACCTGAAGAAGCTCAAAGAGGCCGGGCTGCTCACCTCCGAACGACGCGGCACGTGGGTCTACTACCGGGTCGAGCCGTCCGTGCTCGCCACGATGGGACAGCTGCTCACCAACGCGTCGGCTGTGGCCTGACCAAAGCACTGTTCACGGCCCGTCGCTGGACCTGGGTGGCCGGGGTCCGGCTCGCAGCGCGGCTGGTGTCGCCGGTCAGGACGGCAGGTCAGCCGGTCGTGGCCGTTGCCCGGTCCGGGCCCGTGTCCGTGTCCGGGACGAGCCGTGGAATGAGGCGTACGTAGGCGACCATGCCGATGACCTCGACGAGGGTCTGGGTGACCACCACGACGGCGGCGACGGCCAGATCGTCGGGCAGTGCGAGGGCGAGCGGCAGGACGACCAGCGAATTGCGGGTGGCGCCGGTGAAGACGACGGCCCGGGACGCAGGAGCGTCGAGCCGGAACAGGTGTGCCACCACGCGCCCGGTGAAGGCCATGGCGATCAGGAAGACGGTGTAGACGGGGATGACGGCCGCCACGTCGCCGAGGCGGCCGTTCAGCTTGGGGACCTGGGAGGCGACGACGGTGATCAGGGTGGCTGCCATCAGCGGCACCATGGTGGTGGTCGCGGCGTCGGAGACCGTCTGGCCGGCTGGACGTCGCGTGGCCCACGCCTGCAGGGCCCAGGCCACGGCGAGCGGGATGACGATCAGGAAGAGGAAGGCTTCGAGGAACGGGCCGGCCTTGACGATGCTCCCGAGATCCGGGCCCATGAACAGGTACAGGAAGCCGGGCAGGAGCAGCATCTGCGCGACGAGCAGGAGCGGGGTGGCGGCCAGGAGGCGGCGGCTGTCGCCGCCGGCCAGTCCGCTGAAGACGATCACGTAGTCCACGCAGGGGCACAACAGGACGAGCAGGACGCCGACCCTGACCGCTTGGTCCGAGGGCAGGAAAGTGAACAGGGCCGCCACGACGAGGGGTACGACCACGAAGTTCACGGTCATCGCGGCGGACAGGAACCGGCCGCCGCGCAGCGAGCGGAGCAGATCCTTGGCCGGCACCTGGAGGAAGGTGACGAACAGCAGCGCGCCGAGGACGGGGGTGACGGCGTGCTCCAGGCCCGGGCCGGCGGCGGGCGCCGCCCAGCCGAGGAGGCCGCCCAGAGCCATGGCGCCGAGGTAGATCGCGACCTGGTGGTCTTCCATCCGCTCGACCAGGCCGCGCTGTTCCTGCGACACGGTGTCCGACCCCTTTGATTGTGCTGATCAGTGTGGCTGAACCCCTGGTGGGCGTGGTTCATTGTGACAAACGTTGGGAGCCGGGACCGTGCGGGGTGGCCCGGGCGACCGGGGCCCGCCACTGCACGGTCCGCTCCGCCAGTTCGTCGCCGCCCAGGGTGCAGGCCACCGGTGCCTCCCGCCACGACTCCCCCGCCTTCGCGGGAATGTGGCCCGGTGCCGGCGGGCGGGCAGGCGACAGCTCCACCAGGACCGGGCCCGGCGCCCCGCCCTCACCGGTACAGCCGCAGTCCGGACCGCAGGCACCCGAAGGTGCCGGACCGGCCAGCCGCTCGTGCACGTCGGTGAGGCGGTCGGAGAACGCCGTCAGCTGCGCCGCACGCCGTTCCGCGTCGGCGATCCGCTCGGCGACCAGGGGCACCATCCGGGCCCGTACCGCCGCGCACACCCCCGTGTCCCGCACGTCGAGCAGGTCGCGGATGTCTTCCAGTGCGAGCCCCAGCAGTTTGGCGGAGGAGATGAAGGCCAGGCGCTCCACCGACTCCTCGTCGTAGAGGCGGTAGCCGGACGCGGTGCGCTCGGCCGGCAGGAGCCCCGCCGTCTCGTAGAACCGCAGCGTGGACGCCGGAACGCCGGAGCGTTCGGCCAGCTGGGATATCCGCAGAGTGCTCATGCCTCGAACGTAAACCTTCGAGTCGGCTGGAAGGTCAAGCCCGCAGCATGCTCGCGACCTCACGGGCCGCGTCCCGGGCCGGTCGGCCCACACCGATGAGCGTCGCGGAGGCGGGTCCGGTCCAGTCGCCGTAGCCGAGCAGATACAGGCGTGGCTCGTCCACCGCCCGCGTGCCCTCGGTGGCGATGTGGCCGCGCCGGCCTCGGAGGTGGAGCGGGGAGAGGTGGGAAAGGGCCGGGCGGAGGAGTACGCGGCCGGGGAGAACAGACGCAGTGAGTCCCAGGTGTGCTGCCAGGCGCCCCCCGGCGCGGCCTGGGCATCGAGGATGACGAAGTCGAGGCCGAGGCGGCGCAGGTGGTAGCCGGCCGCGAGCCCCGCTTGGCCACCGCCGATCACCACCACCTGCGTCCTGTTGGTCACTCGGCCGATCGCCCGCGCATGAAGATGAGGGCCACCAGCCCCAGCCCGACCACGCCGCCGACGAGTTGCATGCCGATGAAGCCCAGGAGCGAACCCGGCGCGATGCCCGCGAAGGTGTCGGTGAAGGCGCGGCCGATGGACACCGCCGGGTTGGCGAACGACGTCGAGGAGGTGAACCAGTAGGCCGCACCGATGTAGGAGGCGACGGCCACCGGGGCGAAGCGCAGCTGGTCGGTGCGGGCCAGGCCGAAGATGAGCAGGATCAGGCCGGCGGTGGCGACGACCTCGCCGAGCAGCAGGTGCCCCGCCGACCGGTCGTGCGTCGACCACTCCACCAGAGGCTTGCCGAACATCGCGTCCGCCAGGATGGCGCCCGCGATCGCGCCGACGATCTGCGCGGGTACGTACACCGCGGCCTCGCGCAGGGTGACCCCGGCGCCGCCGCGTCGCGCCGTCCACCATTCGGCGAGGGTGACGACCGGGTTGAAGTGGGCGCCGGAGACCGGGCCGAGCAGGAGGATCAGGATGCCGAGGCCGAAGACGGTGGCCGTGGAGTTGGCCAGCAACTGCAGGCCGACGTCCTTGGTGAGTTCGGTGGCCTGGATGCCGGAGCCGACCACCACCGCCACCAGCAGCGCCGTGCCTATGAGTTCGGCGGCGGCGCGGGCGACCAGGGGGTTACGCGGCGGGGTGGCTCCCGGCGCGGGCCGCGGCTCGATGCCGGCGGCTGTGGCGGCCTCCCCGGCTCTGTCGTGCTCGGTGGCCTCGGTGGCGGTCAACAGGACTCCTCGGTGCAGTCGCCGGAGCGGCGGGTATCAGGGGCAGGACCGCTTGACGCTGTTCTCGGCGGTGGCGCGCGCGGTCTCCGCGAGGTCGGCGAACTGACCGGCGAGGGTGGCGATGACGTCGGGCTTGAGCCGGTAGTAGGTGAACCGGCCGCAGGGCTCCGTCTCCACGACCCCGGCCTCGCGCAGCACCTTCAGATGGTTGGAGAGGTTGGTCTGTCTGGCCCCCGTCTCCTCGATCAGGTGCGTGCTGCAGAGCGTCTCCTTGGCGAGCAGGGTGACGATCCGGAGGCGGAGCGGGTCCGCCAGGGCCCGCATCAGATCAGTGTCGACTGACGTCAGCATGCGCTGATACTCTCACATCAGTGGTGACTGACACCACCGGGCGCTGAGGTGCGTGTGCCCTCCTCTGTCGCCTGCCAGGCGCGAGATCAAGAGAGACCTCCTGATGTCCGACCAGCCCTCCGTGCTTTTCGTCTGTGTCCACAACGCCGGCCGTTCCCAGATGGCCGCCGCGTGGCTGACCCACCTGGCCGGGGACCGTGTCGAGGTCCGCTCCGCCGGCTCCAACCCGGGTGACAACGTCAACCCGGCGGCCGTCGAGGCCATGGCCGAGGTCGGCATCGACATCTCCGCCGAGGTCCCGAAGATGCTCACCGTCGACGCGGTGAGGGAGTCGGACGTCTGCATCACCATGGGCTGCGGCGACACCTGCCCCGTCTTCCCCGGCAAGCGGTACCTGGACTGGCAGCTGGAGGACCCGGCGGGCCAGGGCGTCGAGGCCGTGCGCCCGATCCGGGACGAGATCAAGGTGCTGGTAGAGGGCCTGATCAAGGAGATCGCGCCGGAGCCCCAGGCATGAGCACGGCGACCGACACGACCGCGGACGAAACGTCATCGTCATCGGCTCCGCCGGCTACACCGCTGCCCTCTACACCGCCCGCGCCTCGCTGAGGCCGCTGGTCTTCGAGGGTACGGTCACGGCCGGCGGCGCGCTGGTGCAGACGACCGAGGTGGAGAACTTCCCCGGCTTCCGCGACGGCATCATGGGCCCGGACCTGATGGACAACATGCGGGCCCAGGCCGAGCACCGGACCTGATGGACAACATGCGGGCCCAGGCCGAACGCTTCGGCGCCGAGCTGGTCCCGACGACATCGTCGAGGCCGACCTCACCGGCGCCGTCAAGACCGTCACCGACTCGACGGGGACGGTCCACCGGGCCAAGGCCGTCATCGTGGCGACCGGCTCACAACACCGCAAGCTGGGCCTGCCCGGCGAGGACGCGCTCTCCGGCCGAGGCGTGTCGTACTGCGCGACCTGCGACGGCTTCTTCTTCCGCGAGCACGACATCGTGGTGGTTGGCGGCGGCGACACGGCGATGGAGGAAGCCACCTTCCTCTCCCGCTTCGCGAAGTCCGTGACCATCATCCACCGCCGCGACACCCTTCGGGCCTCCAAGGCCATGCAGGACCGCGCCTTCACCGACCCGAAGATCTCCTTCGCCTGGAACAGCGAGGTCGAACAACGGCATCTGCACCACACGCCCGGGCAGGTGCATCCTCAACCGCATCGCAGGGTTACCGCGAGCGACCAGCTCGTCCGTCACCCCGAACCCGGCGAGCGCCTCCAGGGTGCGAGGTTGGACACCCAGTGCGCGCGACTCGTGGACCCGGTCGAGAGCGCGGTCGACGATCCGGAATGACGCGCCGTACGTACGCAGTTGTGCGGCGAGTGCGAGCCCGGTGGGCCCCGCGCCGACCACCAGCACATCCAGGGTCATGGATCCACGGTAGTGCTCGAACGCCTCGCCGGGAGCCCGTGCGGGCTCGTCCTCGCCGAGCGCCGCCGCCCGAGCCTCGTCTTCAGCGCGCTACGCGGAGCCCGCCCCCGCGGGTTGAGCGAGGATCTCGCCGCACAGCGTGACGCAGTCGGCGCAGATCCACACGTCGGGGCCGGCAACGAGGCGGCGCTCGTCGTTCCCCGGCTCGCCGCAGAAGGAGCAACGGGCGGAGGGTTCCTCGGGCCGCCGCTTGTGGCGGGTGCGACGCCCGAAAACGGTGCGAGGAACGTTGATGTAGCAGTGGAGTCGGCGCTTGATGTCCGCCACGTCGACGCCGAGGTCGTTGAGCACGCGGCGGGCCCGGGAGCCCGGATTGGTCGCGATAACCGCGAGCAACTGCGGTGTTCTGACCACGACCGGCGCGCATGTGGGGGTTCTTTCGGTGGCAAGTTGCTCGGCGTCATGCAGGGCCGCTTGGGCCTCGGCGGAGAAGTCGGGCCTGCCCGCACCGGCGGGTTGCGTGGGGTAGTCGAAGAGGCGGTGGCTCGCGTCGCGGATCTTGTCGCGGGTGATGCCGAGCTGTTCCATGGTGGCGGCGGCGACCCCGTCGGTGAGCAGGCCCAGCAGGAGGTGTTCGGTACCCGCCTCGGCGAGGTGGTCGGCCTCGGCGGCGGCGAGCGCGGTGGCCACGGCGGCCTGCACGTCACGGCCGCGGATCAGGCCGACGGTGGCGGATGTCCGGGCGACACGGTCGGCGTACCGCTGGCGGGCGGCCTGGCGGGACACGCCGAGGCGTTCGCCGATCACGGTCCAGGAGTACCCGGCGTCGCGGGCCTGCCGAACGACCTGGTCGACGGCCGCGTCCGTACGACCGGCGAGGTCGCCGGTCACAGCGAGGACGGCGTCGAGCAGGTCGAGCGGGTCGCCACTTGCTGCACGCTCGTGGGCCGCCTGGATGAGCTGTTCCACGGTGGGCTCTGGGCTCATGTCGACAACCGTAGGTTGTCATCAAGCCGGGTGACAACCCCTGTTGTCATCTATCGCGCAGGCGGGGGTGCCCCGCGAGGCGCCGCCGGGGCCCGGCGGCCCGCGGGGTCAGCAGCCGTCGGGCGAGGGGTCGGCGGCGATGATCTCCTCGATGACCGGGCGTTCGGCCTCGTAGGCGTCGGCGACAGGCAGGACGCGCGCGTCGGGGTGGTCGGCGAGCCAGCCCTTGGCGGCGTCGGCGCTGACGAAGAAGTGGACCTGGTTGCAGAAGGAGGAGCGGACCGAGGTCGGCCTGTCCGGGGTGATGATCGAGACGACAGCGGTGGGCGGTTCGATGTCGGTGGGCCCGTTGGGGGTGACGGTGAGGCGGACCGGTTCGCCGGTGGCGCGGCAGGCGGAGGTGACCTGGGCGGTGCGGCCGAGCACGGCGGGGAAGCCGAGGGCGTCCAGCGCGCACCAGGCGTAGAAGGTGCGGCCGTGTGTCTCGTAGCGATGCGGGGTGGGATTGAAGGTGAGGCCGAAGCCGATGATGCGGCCCGCGGCGTCGTACTCGGCGTCCGGCATGGTGGCCAGGGCCTCGCGGATGGCGGCCTCGGTGCGTCCGGTCCGGGCGGCGAGTGCGGCGAGGGTGACCGGTTCGCCGGTCACCAGCAGTGTCTGCAGCGGGCGCACGAGCCACATCTGCAGGCCGGGGGCGCTACTGAGGGAGTCGAGGAAGCGGGTGGTGAACTGCCGGGTGTCGGTGTCCATGGCGGGTTGCCTCCAGCGGGTCGGGTGGTGTCCGATGTGCGGGACCGTAGGGTCTGCCCCCGGGGTGAGGGTCAAGTCCGCGCGTCGCAGCGGCGGGGATGGCCGGCCCAGCACAGTTCGCCCTGGGCGAGGTGCTGGTGGTGTTCGGTTTCGAATTGCTCGATGCGGTCGAGGATCTGCTGCTGGGCGGCGATGCGCTGCCTCAGGCGTTCGCGGGAGCGGTGCAGCAGGTCGGCCAGGTGCGAGCCGGCCGGCTGCCCTGCGCGTCCGCCCGGGCGACGGTCAGCTCGCGGATTTCGGCGATGGTCAGGCCCAGGCCGCGCAGTTCGCCGATGAAACGCACGCACCGCAGGGCGTCGGGGTCGTACAGGCGGTAGCCTGCCGGGCTGCGGCCGAGGGTGTAGATCAGGCCGAGGTCGGTGTACTCGCGCAGGGCTTTGACGGTGACGCCGGTGCGGCGGGACAGGTCCCCGACCGTCATCGGCCGCAGGCGCGGCGTGCTCGCGCTCGCTTCCATGATCGGCTCCGGATGGGGTGGGCGGCTCAGCCGGCACAGCAGGAGAGCTTGGCGACGTCGCGGGTGTAGGTCTGGGCGGCCAGCTTCAGTCCCTCGGCCATGGTCAGGTACGGGCACCACAGGTCGGCCATCTGCTCCACGGTCATCCGGTTGGCCAGCGCGTACACGGCCGTGGCGATGACGTCTCCGGCGCCGTCGGCGATGACGTGCGCGCCGAGCAGGCGGCCACTGCCGCGCTCGGCGACCAGCTTGATCAGGCCGCGGGTGTCGCGGTTGACCAGGGCGCGGGGCACGTACCGCAGCGGCAGCACACGGCAGTCGCAGGCGTATCCCTGGGCGATCGCCTCGGCGTCGGTCAGGCCGACCGCGGCGATGGCCGGGGTGGTGAAGGTGACACGGGGCAGGTGGCGGTAGTCCAGCGTGCGTGCGGCGCCGTCGAGGGCGTTGCCGGCGGCCAGGGTGCCGTGGGCGGCGGCGACGTACACGAACTGCGGGTGCCCGGTGACATCGCCTGCGGCCCAGATGCGGGGGTGATGGGTGCGCAGGTGCTCGTCCACCACGATCTCGCCGCGCTCGCCGGTCTTGACCCCCACCGCCTGAAGGCCGAGGCCGTCGGTGACCGGGCGGCGGCCGGTGGCCACCAGTAGCTGCTCGGCGCGCAGTTCGACCTCCCGGCCGCCGCTGAGCGCCGTGAGCACGTATCCGTGCTCCTCGCGGCTTACGGCACTGACGGTGGTCGCGGTGTGCACGCCGATTCCTTCGTCGCGGAAGACCTGTTCGATCACCTCGCTGATCTCGGGCTCCTCGAAGGGGGCGAGCCGCTCCAGCGCCTCCACGACGGTGACCTGCGCGCCGAGGCGGGCGAAGAGCTGGCCCTGCTCCAGGCCGATGTAGTTGCCCCCGATCACGATCAGTGACTGTGGCAGGCGCTCCAGCTCCATCGCGGTGGTGGAGGTCAGGTACCCGGCCTCCTCCAGCTCGGCGATGGGCGGCGCCCACGGGGCGGAACCGGTGGCGATCAGGTAGTGCGCGGCCTCGATCGTGGTGGTTCCTCCGCCGTCGAGAGCCGCCCGCAGGGCCGGACCATCGGCCCCGCTGGTGAAGGTCGCGGTGCCGTGCAGGATCTGCCAGCCGTACTCGCCCGCCAGATCTTCGTACTTGTCCTGGCGCATGTCGTCCACCAGGGCCTTCTTGCCGCCGATCAAGGCGGGGACGTCCACCGGCCCGGCCTCGGTGCGGATGCCGGGGAACGGCTGGCCCAGGGCGATGTGCCGGGCCTCGGCAGCGGCCAGCAGCGCCTTGGACGGCACGCAGCCGGTGTTCACACAGGTACCGCCGATGTTGCCGCGCTCGACCATCACCACACGCGCGCCCTTGGTGCGGGCCGCGATCGCCGCGGCGAACGCCGCCCCGCCCGACCCGATGACCGCCAGGTCGTATCCGCTCTTCGCACTGGTCACGACTTCCCCTCCTCCGTACCGGGCCCAGAACCGTTCCGCGCTGCTATGCGCCTTGCCGAATACCAGACTGCCACCATACTATGCGGACAGGCGAATAGATCCAGGTGGAAAGGGACGACCGTGACCGCGCATACCATCCCGTCGCCCGGCCTGGCGCAGGCCGGGGCCACCGCGTGCTCGCACACCGACACCGTGGCGAAGTTCTTCCGCGCCCTGTCCGACCCGACCCGGCTGAAGCTGCTGGAGTTCATCCTCGACGGCGAGCGCACCTCCGCCGAGTGCGTCGAGCACGCCGCGATCTCACAGCCCCGGGTCTCGGTGCACTTGTCCTGCCTCGTGGACTGCGGCTACGTCACCGCCCGCCGGGACGGGAAGAAGCTGCGCTACTCCGTCGGCGACCCGCGTGTGGCGGACCTCGTCGTGCTGGCCCGCTCGCTGGCGGCGGACAACGCCGCCGCCCTGACCTGCTGCACCCGCATCCCCGCCGGCCAGGGCTGACCAGCTAGGAGCACCACCGCCATGCCCGCCACCCACCGGGCCTCGCGTCGCGACTGCGAGCCGTCTGGTGCCGGCATGGTCGCCGCCGGGCTCGGCGCCGCCGTCCTGATCATCGTCTGCTGTGCCGGGCCCGGTCTCATCGCCGCGGGTGCCCTCCGTGCGCTGGGCGGCTTCCTGGGCAACCCCTGGGTCATCGCCGCCGCGGTCCTGCTCCTGGCGGCCACCGTCACCGCCCTCGTCCATCGCCGCCGCGCAGGGCGCGACGTGTGCTGCCCGCCCACCGGCCAGAGGCACCTGGATCCCGCGGCCAGTTCCGGGCGCCCGACGGAACCGTCGAAAAGCGCCCCCAGCGTGTCGGACCGTCAGCGTGCGCTGGACACCGCCGGCGATGGCGAGTGTCCGCCCCTGGATACGGCGGGCCGCGGCGGGCGGGCCGCGCAGCGCCCAGCAGGCGGTGCTGCGCCACGTCGCGACCACCGGAAACGCACCGGACCGTTCCGATGCGCATTCCGCGTCCGCCGCCCACGGCCGCAGCACCGCCGAGGTCCTTGCCGACCTGGCGGCCGAGGACTTCCCGTCCTCGATCACGCACCAGGCCAGACGCAGCTCCCGGTGGGAGTCAGCGGAGCGTTGCGGTGACACATGAGGGCCTCCCGCGCTCGGCGGTAGATGCCGCAATCCCCACCGAACTCAGAAGGAAAGCACCGGTTCCCGTTGTCGGGCGGCGAGGCGTCCACTGCGGGCCAGGGTGGCCACCGCGGCCGCGCACAGGAGACCGGTGAAGGTCAGTGCGGACCAGGTCAGCCAGAGGGCTTCGTGTCGTTCGGCGAAGTCCCAGAGGGCTCCGATGACGAGGTTGCCGAGGGTGATGCCCACCCCTGACACGGTGTTGTAGAGGCCATAGTGGGTGGCGACGAGGCGGTTGCCGGAGAGGGTGACCACGGTGTCCATCTCGAACGGGTAGACCACCGCACTGCCCGCCGCGAGCAGGACGACCGCCGCGACGAGGGAGGCGAGGGCGGCGGCGCGGGCACCGGGTGGGGTCAGCGCGAGGGGCAGGAAGGCCATCCCCATCGCAGCCAGGCCGCGGACGACTGCCTGCGCTGGGGTCCAGCACCGCTTCGCCCAGCCCGTGAGCCTGAGTTGGCCGAGGACGGCGACGGCGGCCGAGATGACGAACAGGCCGCTGGTGACCGCCGTACCGCTTGCCCCCAGAGCGTCGGCCGCGGCCAGCGGCAGCGCCAGATAGACCTGGAACGTCAAGACGTACGAGCCGATCATGGCGATGGCGAAGAGGAGGAACGGCCGGTTCGACACGACCGTGCGCCACTGCGCCAACACACCCTCCGGTACCGGTGCTGATCCGGACGCGGTGCCGCGGCGTGCAGGCAGGGCGTGCCATTGGAACAGAGTCAGGGCCGCAAAGATGGCGGCGGCTGCTGCGCACACGAGTCGGAAGTCGGCGGCCAGCAGGGCGAGTCCCACGAGCGGGCCGAGGAGCATGCCGGCCTGGTAGTAGACGTTGAACGTGGCGAACGCGTCCACGCGCCGCTCACCCGCCTCGGCGGCAAGGTAGGCACGGACAGCGGGGTTGAACAGGGCGCCGGCGAAGCCGGTCGCGGCCGAAGCGGCGATCAGGGCGGGGAGGTTGTCGACCCAGCCGAGCAGGCCGAAGCCCACCGTGCGCAGCAGGCAGCCCGCCATGATCGGCGCCTTGTAGCCCAGGCGGTCGGCGATGGTCCCGCCGATGAGGAACATGCCCTGCTGGGAGAAGTTGCGCACACCGAGCACGAGACCGACGGCCCAGGCCGCGAGGCCGAGGCTGCCGGCGAGGTGGGCGGCGAGGTAGGGCATGAGCATGTAGAAGGCGAGGTTGATGGCGAACTGGTTGGCCATCAACAGGCGTACGGCGGGTGGGAAGGAGCGGGTCTGGTGCCACAGGTGCTTCATCGGGCCGCTCCGGCGAGTGCGTGCTCGTCGGCGGTGGCGAGGGGGTCGGTGATGCGGGTGCAGCGGGTCCAGCGGGTCACGACGCGTTCGCCGGGATGGCTGATCTCGTCGGGGTCGTCGGCGGGCAGGTGTCCGAGCAGACCGTGCTCGTGGCAGTAGACGTCGTCGAAGACGGTGCCGACGTAGCGTTGCGGGCCGTCGGGGAAGACGGTGACGATCCGGTTCTCGGCCGGCAGGGTACGGGCGAGCCAGCGCGCGACGAGGGCGACGGCGCCGACGCTCCAGCCGCCGGTGGCGTAGTGGTGGCGGGCGAGGGTGCGGGCGGCCCAGACGGCTTCGCGCGCGGCGACCCAGTGGACCTCGTCGAAGAGGTCGTAGGCGACGTTGCGGGGGTAGATACTGCTGCCCAGGCCGCGCATCAGGCGGCTTGCGGCGGGCTGGCCGAAGATCGTGGAGCCGGTGGTGTCGACGCCGACGACCCGCAGCCGGGGGAAGAAGCCGCGCAGCACGGAGGCGATGCCGGCGGAGTGGCCGCCGGTGCCGACGGAGACGACCAGGGTGTCGATGCGGCCGAGCTGGGCGACGAGTTCGTGGGCGAGCGGGGCGTAGGCGGCCACGTTGTCGGGGTTGTGGTACTGGTCCGGGCACCAGGCGTCGGGATGGACGGCGAGCAGTTCCTCGACGCGGTCGCGGCGGGACCGCTGCCAACCGCCGTCCGGGTGCGGGTTGGTGACGAGGTCGACGTCGGCGCCGTACGCGGTGAGCAGGCCGGTCATGAGCGGTTCCATGCCGGGGTCGGTGACGACGGTGACCGGGTGGCCGAAGGTGGCGCCGGCGAGGGCCAGGCCGAGCCCGAGGGTGCCGGAGGTGGACTCGACGATCCGGGCGCCGGGCAGCAGCTCTCCGCGCTCGCGGGCGGCGCGCACCATGTGCAGGGCGGTGCGGTCCTTGATGCCGCCGGGGTTGTGTCCTTCGAGCTTGGTCCAGAAACCGCGCCCCGTGGCGGTGAACGGCTCGCCGATCCAGAAGACGGGGGTGTCGCCGACCAGGCCGGCGGGGGTGTGGGTCGGGCGTTTCGTATTGGCCAGCAGTTGGGCCGGGGATGCGGGGACAGGCGTGTGGGTGAACTGGTTCATGGCGTGCTCCTCCTGCGGCCGGCGGCACGGTGCGGCTGCCGGTCGTACGGGGGGATGAGGGGGGTGGACGCTGCCGCCGCGCTTTGGGCGCACGGGTGTACCGCGCGCCCAAAGCGCGGCTCACCGAGCGATCAGGTCCGCCACACGCCGAGCGAGGACCGGGACTGCCCGGTGGAAGACGGGCGGGGCTC
>NZ_JAVRBF010001282.1:0-248 GCF_032436805.1 Streptomyces sp. P17
CAACGATCACCGAAAAGGTATTATATTACCGAGATCGCGAAACACAGAAGATAATCCTTACCCACCTGAACCTCGCGCTTATCAAGCTGAGGACAATGCACAGTCTGGGACTACTGTCGTCACCACACGGGATTTGTGTGTTAAGTGAACGGCTAATTCCTGAACCATTACAAGAAGATGCACGTCTTGTACTCGCTCACCTGTTCACAGAATGGGATGACAAATACACATCAGCGTATCCAGTTGAA
>NZ_JAVRBF010001283.1:0-248 GCF_032436805.1 Streptomyces sp. P17
TTGCAGCAGGTACAAGCTTTTCTGATGGCACTGCAGGATCAAATTTGTCAGCAATTAGAGCAGGCTGATGCTGGCGCACGTTTTGTTGAAGATGCCTGACAACGGGCAGAAGGCGGTGGTGGTCGCAGTCGGGTACTCACTGCGGGCAAAGTATTTGAGCAAGCTGGCGTTAATTATTCACATGTTTATGGTGCGCAAATGCCAGCTTATGCTACGGCACACCGACCAGAGCTCGCCGGGCGTAACTT
>NZ_JAVRBF010001284.1:0-248 GCF_032436805.1 Streptomyces sp. P17
CTGATAAAGCGGTCCGTCATTGACCTCCAGTCCGGGATAGGTGCCGGTTTCGACATCCGCCCACGCGATCGTGCGATGCAGGGGGATAAACGCGTCACGCAGCGTCACCCGTTTGCTGCCGGTCGCACGTGCGCCGGCCATGGTCCAACTGTCCTGCTCGATCTCGAATTCGCTCCGGGGAACGAGCGCAACTCGTTCCTCCATCTCCCCGGCGGAGTCCGGTACGCGAATGGCTGTTATCGCCCAGT
>NZ_JAVRBF010001285.1:0-247 GCF_032436805.1 Streptomyces sp. P17
TGGCCGACGCGCTGGCGCATTCGGTGAACACCATCACCGCGAACCTGGCGCAGGAGGTCGGCGTCGACAACGTGATCGCGGCGGCGCAGCGCGTGGGCATCGACAGCAAGCTGGACCAGAACGCGTCGATCGCGCTGGGCACGAGCGAAGTAACGCCGATGGAGATGACGCGGGCCTATGCCGTGTTCGCGAACGGCGGCTACAAAGTCTATCCCTACCTTGTGACGGAAGTGGACGACGCGGGCGG
>NZ_JAVRBF010001286.1:0-247 GCF_032436805.1 Streptomyces sp. P17
TTTTGACTCATAGGTATACCGCGAGTTAGGCCTAGTGCTTCAATACCTTGAGGATCATTAAGTAAGAAATTTACTAATTTTGCTGCCGCTTCCGGATGTCTGGTATTACGTCCAATAGAAAACATCATCGATGGACGAGCCAATAAACCAGCATCTTTGGCATTTGGCAGCATTGGATAGGGGCCTAATTCTAATGACATTGGCGGTTGAAGGTTATCCGCGTATTTTTCTACTGCGGTATCCCACA
>NZ_JAVRBF010001287.1:0-247 GCF_032436805.1 Streptomyces sp. P17
TGGCCTTTTCCTCAAAAGCTTCCCGATGCTGAATATTCTCAACATCCAGAACACCGTAATGGGCGATATTCCACTCGCTGTCTTCGACTTACCGGGGCTGACCCATTTGGGTCTTTCACGTTGTGGTATCAGGCTGTCGGTCACCAGCCAGCGTGCGCTAGAGAGCCGGACGCGCCTGCAGTACTTGAACCTTGATCACAATACGCTGGAAAGACCCTTGGACTTGCGCGGGCTCCCCGACCTTGCA
>NZ_JAVRBF010001288.1:0-247 GCF_032436805.1 Streptomyces sp. P17
CGGAGAGAGTACCCGTGGGGCATAGTGACTAATGGTATGTTGCTTGACGAAAACAGATTGGAAACTCTACTTCAAGCAGGCATGCACACCCTCACAATCAGTTTGGACGGATTCGAAAAGGAGCACAACTATTTGCGCCGTCATCCGCTGAGTTTCGCTCGTGTTATGGGGGCTATAGATGCTTTGGCACACATACCTCACGAACTCAAATGGGATATAGTTACTTGTGTCAATCCTACAAATATCG
>NZ_JAVRBF010001289.1:0-247 GCF_032436805.1 Streptomyces sp. P17
GACTACACGGTGCAGTTCAAACTTTCGACCGGCAACTCGGCCTTCCCAACGGTTCTCGCCGACGCTCCGGGGATGATGGTGTCGCCGTCGGCCTTCAAGGCCAATCCATCGGAAATCGGCTTGAAGCCGGTCGGAACGGGTCCCTTTAAGTTTTCGGAATGGATTCGCAACAGCCGATTGGTGTTCGTGAAGAATCGCGACTATTGGCGGCTAGGGAAGCCCTATCTGGACTCGATCGTGCTTCGAG
>NZ_JAVRBF010001290.1:0-247 GCF_032436805.1 Streptomyces sp. P17
TGTCATTATATCCGGAGGAGCAGAAGCTGCTATTTGTGCTGCAGGTGTAGGAGGTTTCAATACGATGAATGCTCTTTCTACAAGAAACGATAGCCCCCAGACAGCTTCACGTCCGTTTAGCGCCAGTCGTGACGGGTTTGTGATGGGTGAGGGCTCATGCTGCTTGGTTATCGAAGAGCTGGAACACGCCAAAAAGCGTGGTGCTATCATATTGGCGGAACTTGTGGGTACCGGTCTTTCTGCTGAT
>NZ_JAVRBF010001291.1:0-247 GCF_032436805.1 Streptomyces sp. P17
GCAGCGTCCCGCTCGGCTCGCCGCGCGGTTTGTTGCCCCAGAAGGCCGAGGTCTCGCCCTGGTAGACGAAGCCCGTGGCGAGCGCGCGGGCGAGGTCGATCCGCCAGGTGCCCTGATAATCGCCATAATAGCCGGCTGACTCGCCCGTCATCATCACGTGCCAGACGTGGTGATAGTCGTCGTTCCACTGTGCCCGGTATTTGCCGTTCGGCGGCTCCTCGGCGGGATCGAGCAGGCTCGCGCAGTT
>NZ_JAVRBF010001292.1:0-247 GCF_032436805.1 Streptomyces sp. P17
TCTTTTTTTCCATAAGGCATCCTATCATAATTTCCATCCTGAAATAGAAAATCTATACTTGGAGAGTTTATACTCTTCAGGTAATGATATGTATCCTCAGCAGGAATATTCGGTTGTATTACTGATAATGTCCCTGCAAACAAGAAGGCGTGGTCTTGGTGTGAACTTAATTTTTTAATTCCGTTAATTACATCCTCAAAACTACTGTTACCACCACGTGTAAACCTCGCGATATCATTAGCTTTTC
>NZ_JAVRBF010001293.1:0-247 GCF_032436805.1 Streptomyces sp. P17
TTATAATTTTGGTGACGAATACCAGGATTTGAAAAACATGGATGCAATTCGCCTTCCAACCGACGAAGAACGTGCCGCATATGGTGCGTCGAAGGCTGCTCGCAAGACTGCCGCCAAGGTCGAGCGCGTTGCGGAAACCGAATCGGTTGCCAGTAAGAATCCTGTTGCAGCCGCTCCGGTGACAAAGGAAAGCTAAGACGATGGCAGGTTGGCGCGAACAAAAGCGTGAAGCTCTTGCAGACATTCA
>NZ_JAVRBF010001294.1:0-247 GCF_032436805.1 Streptomyces sp. P17
TCACAGGTGGTGTACATGGTTATGAAACCAGTGGTGTGCAAGGGGCCTTGCGGTTTGCAGCGACTAAGGCAAAAAACTACCTTAATGAGTTTAATCTGTTAATCGCGCCCTGCATCAGCCCTTGGGGCTACGAAACCATTAACCGCTGGAACCCGTTAGCGGTTGATCCGAATCGCTCTTTTGTGGCGGATAGCCCCTCGGCAGAAGCGGGCTTATTGCGTGATTACTTGCTAGCGCTTGATGTCAC
>NZ_JAVRBF010001295.1:0-247 GCF_032436805.1 Streptomyces sp. P17
TTGCGAACAAAAACGTACTGACGATGTGTCAAATAATTTTGGAATACGTCCGCTACCTAATCTCGAAACAAAATTTGTAGCTGCAAATACGCTTTTAAGTATCGAAAAAGCCGGAGAGGATATGCAATATCTCAAAGATGACCATATTAAAAAACTTGTTGACAAATTGCAAGAAATCAGACACCGACAGTTTTCAATAACAAAAGTATCAGATAAAATACGATTGCGTGAAAAGGATGAAAACGTA
>NZ_JAVRBF010001296.1:0-247 GCF_032436805.1 Streptomyces sp. P17
TCTGATTCACGGATATGCATTCTCAATGAAGTTTTACTTCGGCACAGATGATCTTGACGTTCGCAATTGGGCTGCAGATTACGGTGGTTTGAAGGAACTAAAGGGCGTTCTCAAGGAACAGTTCGACCACACACTCTTGGTCGCAGAAGATGATCCTGAGCTTGAGCTATATCTTGAAATGCAGAATCGTGGCATTGCACGCCTGGTTGTACTTCCAAGACTTGGCTGTGAATCGCTTGCTGACATG
>NZ_JAVRBF010001297.1:0-247 GCF_032436805.1 Streptomyces sp. P17
CGCTTATGCAAAAAATAACCGATATGTTTAAAAACCCCACCACCAACAAAATCAGCAGCACCAATATTTTTGTGTGGGTGGTGTTTGTGGCGGCCACTTATAAATTTTTAACCGCGCCGGCAGAAACCGAGCTGATGCTGGCTTATATGGGCGCATCGCTCTCATATTTCGGCGGCCGCCGCTATATCGCGGCCAAGCAGCAAATCGCCGAGGCGGAGATTGCCGGCCATGAATAAGCTGATTGATT
>NZ_JAVRBF010001298.1:0-247 GCF_032436805.1 Streptomyces sp. P17
GCGTGCATGCCCAGCTATCGGGAGAGCTTGATACGGTTCAAGCCAAGCAAGCGGCGCCGCAAGCGGCGGAGAACGGAGCGGGAGCGACGGTCGCAGCCGCGCCGCAAGCCGCACCCCCGGCTATCACCCGCAGTAGCGACTACGTGGCATGGGTGACGCCGCGAATTCACGGACCACCACGCGCCACCGATCACCGCAATAAGAAGCGCAGCCGCCGCAGGGTAATACCAGGGGATGACCTTCTCGC
>NZ_JAVRBF010001299.1:0-247 GCF_032436805.1 Streptomyces sp. P17
GTAATGGCAAAGTTGGCACAACAAGTTGAACATCATTTTGCCATTACTGTCTTTCCTAAACCTAGTGAAAACAGTTGATTCAAAGCAAAAAGGGTTGCACTTGTTAACGCTGCAGAAGAAGATACTCCCGCTCCTACCGGAAGATTACTCGTAATTACTGCATTGAATCCTTGAATGTCATAACCCCGCTGCTTAAGCTCTATAATGGCTCCTAATACATAGTTAACCCAATGAATACTTGTTTTAC
>NZ_JAVRBF010001300.1:0-247 GCF_032436805.1 Streptomyces sp. P17
CGATCCAGGGGGTGGGGCCGAAGGCGGCGCTGTCGGTGCTGGATGTGCTGCCGCCGCCGGACCTCGCCAGCGCCATCGCGCGCGACGACAAGGCGGCGGTCGGGCGCGCCAATGGGGTGGGTCCCAAGCTGGCGCAGCGCATCGTCACGGAGCTGAAGGGCAAGCCGCTGGGGGCCGAATTGGCGACGGGCGTGTCCGGTATGGCCGGCCTTACCGCGCCTGAATCGCCCGCGCCCAGCGTCGCGGG
>NZ_JAVRBF010000092.1:0-22356 GCF_032436805.1 Streptomyces sp. P17
GCCTTCGTCCGGCACGCCGAGGGCACGCACCGAACACCGCGGGCACCGCACAGGACTTTCAAAACACCCCCTAGATCTCCGGGCGGTACCGCAGCGGATGGTCCTTCGGAGTCTCCACCAGCGCGATCCGCGTGCCGTCCGGGTCGGCGATCCACATCTCGATCAGCCCCCACGGCTCCCGCACCGGCGGCCGTACGATCTCCACACCCCTGGCCCGCAGCTCCTCGTGCGCCGCCTCCGCGTCCTCGACCTGGAGCCAGAGCTGGAGCGCGGGGGAGGGCGGGGTCTCGGAGCGCCCCGAGACCTCCAGGAAGCCGCCGCCGAGGAAGTAGACGGTGCCGCGCTCCGGGCCCGTGCCGAACTCGCGCTGGATGGCGAGACCCAGCTGATCGCCGTAGAAGGCGCGGGAGCGGTCGGGGTCGACGGGGTGGAGCAGGATTCGGCTGCTGAGTACATGCACCATGATCCCGGAGCGTAGCGGCCGCGCGTTACTCTCGTCCCTGCCCGTGCCGTGCCGAGAAGTGGAGACGCGCCCCATGGAGACCGCCGCCGGACTGACCTTCCGTGACGCCACCGACGCCGATGTCGACGCGCTGGTCGCGCTGATCGAGTCGGCCTACCGGGGCGACGCCAGCAGGGCCGGCTGGACCACCGAGGCGGACATCCTGCAGGGGCAGCGCACCGACCCGCAGGGCGTGCTGGAGGTCATCAAGGCCCCCGACAGCCGGCTGCTGACGGTCGAGCGGGAGGGCAGGGTGGTCGCCTGCTGTCAGCTCGAACACCGCGGCACGCACGCCTACTTCGGGATGTTCGCGGTCAGTCCGGCACTGCAGGGCGCGGGCCTGGGCAAGGTCGTCATCGCCGAGGCCGAGCGCGCGGCCCGCGAGAGCTGGGGCGCCACCGAGATGCACATGACGGTGATCTCCGTACGCGAGGACCTCATCGCCTGGTACGAGCGGCGCGGTTATCGCCGTACGGGAAAGATGACCCCCTTCCCGTACGGCGACGAGCGCTTCGGGATCCCGCAGCGCGACGACCTGAAGTTCGAGCTCCTGACCAAGGAGCTCGGCTGAGCGTCAGGCCGTGAACCGTCCCGTGCGCTTGATCTCCGGGTAGTCGGTGGTCGCGCCGTCCAGCTCCAGGGCGCGCACGAGGCGCAGATGCTCCTGGGTGTTCACCACCCAGCCGATGATCTTCAGGTCCGCCTCGCGGGCCGCCTCGACGACCTCCAGGGTGAGGCGGCGGATGTTCAGGCAGACCGTTCCTGCGCCCACCTCCACGGCCCGCTCCACGATGTCGGTGCCGAAGCGGCTGCCGATCAGCGCGGTCCGTACCCCCGGCACCAGCCGGGCGATCTCGGCGACCGCCTCGTCGTGGAACGAGGACACCTCCACGCGCGAGACCAGGTCCCGCCGCTCCATCACCTCGGCCAGCGCCCGGGCCCCGGCCACGTCCTTGATCTCGGCCTGCAGCGGCGCCGCCACGGCGTCCAGTACGTCCTCGAAGACCGGCACCCGCTCGCCCATGCCCGCGTCCAGGGCGCGCAGCTCCGCGAGGGTCTTCTCGGCGATCGGGCCGCTGCCGTCGGTCGTACGGTCCACGTCGGTGTCGTGCATGACGACGAGGTGGCCGTCCTTGCTCAGATGCAGATCGAGTTCGATGACGTCGAGGCCGGCCTGCTGGGCGGCGACGAAGGAACGGAGGGTGTTCTCGGGCTCGACACCCATCACTCCGCGGTGACCGATGGTAAGGAAGTTCAAGGTTCGACTCGCTTCCGTCGACGGCGGCTCGGCACGCGCGCGACCGGAACGGCACGTTCGCGCGGCAGTGCCGCAGCCTAACCGCCGGGGCCCCGGATGAAACCCGTGCGTACACCGGGGAGCAGCCCGGTGGACGTATGGATCCGGCCAGTACCTGCCTGGCGTGCGCGCGCGTCCCGGGCGCCCGGTCACCCGGCCGTGGGCGAGTCTCGCGGGGATTGACCGGCCGAATCACGGTGCCTACCCCGGGAGAGTACCTTCACCCCACCCGGCAGGAAAAAATTCGGTGACGATGGGGGTGACGCAGGATAATTTCCCGAGGTCCCTCTTGCTGGGAGGAACCTCGTACGCATACGGTGTCCTTACGCGAGGTTCTCCAGTGGAGGATGGGACATGACGGAAATTCTTGTGCAGTCGGGTGTGGGGGAGCAGGTTCCTCCTGCGGCCAGGGTGGTGGAGCACCCTGCATGGCCCGTGCTCAAGGATGCCGTGGAGCAGATCCGGCCATGGCAGACCAAGGACGGATCGATCGACTTCCAGGCCGAGGGCGCCCCGGCCGCCGCCGACGCCGAGGCCGTCGTGGCCCGGATCGTGACGGCCGTCGAGGAGCTGTCGCCGCTGCTCCCGCACGATGCCGACTACCACCGCGCCCTGGTGAAAGACCTGCGCCGCTGGGCCGAGGGCGGCTTCGAGGTGCCGGACTTCCTGGACTCGCTGCTGGCCTTCCAGCCCGCCGCGAACCGCGCGGACGGCCTCCAGCATCTCGTGGTCTTCCCGATGTACACGCAGAACGGCAATCCCGACCGCAACGTCGAAGCGGTCGTGCTGCGCATGGTCTGGCCGGACTGGCTGGCCGAACTGGAGCGCACCCGCTACGACAACCCGCTGTTCTGCGGCATCACGTTCGAGGACTTCACGGCCGGTTACGACACCAACTCCGCCGTGCTGTTCCCGGAGACGATCGCCGTGCGCGAGGCGCCGGAGCGCTTCACCTGGGGCGGCATCTTCTGCGACCGCGAGGCCGCCCGCTTCCGCCGGGTCACCGAGGCCTCCGTCGACATCCTGGGCCTTGAGCTGCCCGAGGACATCGCCGCCATGGTCCACGACCAGAAGCGCTGCGAGGAGGCCTTCGTGCTGTGGGACATGGTCCACGACCGCACCCACAGCCACGGCGACCTGCCCTTCGACCCCTTCATGATCAAGCAGCGCCAGCCGTTCTGGATGTACGGCCTGGAGGAGCTGCGCTGCGACCTCACCGCCTTCAAGGAGGCCGTGAAGCTGGAGACCGAGGGCGTTCCGCAGGCCCGTGACGTGCAGTTCGCGGTGCTCTTCGACCGGATGTTCCGCTTCCCGGTCACCGGCGAGCGGGTGCGCAACTACGACGGCCTCGGCGGCCAGCTGCTCTTCGCCTACCTGCACAAGCGCGACGTCGTGCGCTGGACCGACAACAAGCTGTTCATCGACTGGCAGCGCGCCCCCCAGGTCACCAACCAGCTGTGCGCCGACATCGAGAAGCTCTACCGCGACGGCATCGACCGCCCCAAGCTCGTCCACTGGTTCGCCGGGTACGAGCTGGTCTCCACCTACCTCGCCCCGCACCCCGGCTCCAAGTGGGCCAAGGGTCCGGACGCCCTGGACCTGACCCAGCCGCCGCGCAAGCTGGTCGATGATGTGCTTCCGGACGAGTTTCCGCTGAGCATGTTCTATGAGGCCCTGTCCAAGAAGCTCAAGAACGTGATCGCCTCCACCAAGGGCATCACGGCGGACAGCGCCGAGCGGGTCGCCGCGTGAGCGACCGTACCGAGGACCTGGCTCAGGAGGGCAAGATGGCGAACGGGAACGGGCCGCTCAGCGGTGCGGTGATCGCGGTGGCCGGTGCGGGCGGACCTGCGGGGCGGGCGGCGCTGCTGCGACTGGCCGAGGCGGGCGCGACCGTCGTCGGTTCCGACAACGACCCGGAGCGGCTGGCGGCGGCCGTGGACGCGGCCAGCTACGCGCACGGCGGCGCCACCGTCGTCGGCGACACGGTCGATCTGCTGGACCTGAAGTCCACCCACGAGTGGGCCACCCGCATCGAGAAGGACTTCGGCCGCGTCGACGGCCTGGTCCACCTCGTCGGCGGCTGGCGCGGCAGCGAGACGTTCACCAAGACCAGCCTCGACGACTGGGACTTCCTTGAGCTGCTGCTCATCCGCACCGTGCAGCACACCTCTCTCGCCTTCCACGAGGCGCTCCAGCGCAGCGACCGGGGCCGCTACGTCCTGATCAGCGCGGCCGGCGCGACCAAGCCCACCGCGGGCAACGCCGCGTACGCCGCCGGCAAGGCCGCCGCCGAGGCGTGGACGCTGGCCATGGCCGACTACTTCAAGAAGGCCGGGGGCGAGCAGGGGCCGACGTCGGCGGCTGCCATCCTGGTGGTGAAGGCGTTGGTGCACGAGGCGATGCGCGCCGAGCGGCCCAACGCGAAGTTCGCGGGCTTCACGGACGTCACGGACCTCGCCGAGGCCATCGCCGGCGTCTGGGACAAGCCCGCCGCGGAAGTGAACGGACAGCGTCTGTGGCTCACCGAGAAGCCGTGAACCCCCCGAAGACCGATGCGCGTCGCCACCACGACCCTCAGCTTCGCGGTTTCGCCAGCGACAACTACGCCGGCGCCCACCCGGAAGTGCTCGCCGCCCTGGCGGTGGCCAACGGCGGCCATCAGGTGGCCTACGGCGAGGACGTGTACACGGAGAACCTCCAGGGGATCATCCGCAGCCACTTCGGTCCTACGGCCGAGGCGTTCCCGGTCTTCAACGGCACCGGCGCCAATGTCGTCGCGCTCCAGGCGGTCACCGACCGCTGGGGCGCGGTGATCTGCGCCGAGAGCGCGCACATCAACGTCGACGAGGGCGGCGCCCCCGAGCGGATGGGCGGCCTGAAGCTGCTCACCGTGCCGACGCCGGACGGCAAGCTCACCCCTGAGCTGATCGACCGGCAGGCCTGGGGCTGGGAGGACGAGCACCGCGCGATGCCGCAGGTCGTCTCGATCACCCAGAGCACGGAGCTGGGCACGCTGTACACACCCGACGAGATCCGCGCCATCTGCGAGCACGCCCACGCGCGCGGCATGAAGGTGCACCTCGACGGCTCCCGGATAGCCAACGCGGCGGCCTCGCTGAACGTCCCCATGCGGACCTTCACCAACGCCGTCGGCGTCGACATCCTCTCCCTGGGCGGCACCAAGAACGGCGCGCTGTTCGGTGAGGCGGTCGTGGTGATCAACCAGGACGCGGTCAGCCATATGAAGCATCTGCGCAAGCTGTCGATGCAGCTCGCCTCCAAGATGCGCTTCGTGTCGGTGCAGTTGGAGGCGCTGCTGGCCAAGGACCTGTGGCTGCGCAACGCCCGGCACGCCAACGAGATGGCGCAGCGGCTCGCCGAGGGCGTCCGTGCGGTGCACGGCGTCGAGATCCTCTACCCGGTGCAGTCCAACGGCGTCTTCGCGAAGCTTCCGCACGATGTGAGCGAGCGTCTGCAGAAGCGGTTCCGGTTCTACTTCTGGGACGAGTCCGAGGGTGTCGTGCGCTGGATGTGCGCCTTCGACACCACCGAGGAGGACGTGGACGCCTTCGTGGCGGCGCTCAAGGAGGAGATGGCGCGCCAGCCGATCCCTAGTTCTGCATAGATATGCGATCACCCGAAAAAGAATTGACTCTCGGGTGATCGCATTCCTATGCTCTGCCGCCATGCAGCTCATCCAGGAAACCCCCGACCTCTCCGCCTACTTGGCCGCTGACGAGGTCGTCGACCACGACCGTCCCGTGGTGCGGCAGACGGCCGCGCGGCTCGCCGGGCAGGCCGAGAACTCGTATGCCTATGCGCGGCTGGCGTTCGAGTTCGTGCGCGACACCATCCCGCACTCCCAGGACTCCGGCGACCCGCGCGTCACCTGGCGCGCCTCCGATGTGCTGGAGCAGGGCACCGGCATCTGTTACGCCAAGGCCCATGCGCTGGCGGCCCTCTTGCGGGCCGAGGACATCCCGACGGCCCTGTGCTATCAGCGGCTGCTGGACGACGACGGTGGAACCGTGGTGCACGGTCTGGTCGCCGTCCGGTTCAACGGCGCCTGGCACCGGCAGGACCCCCGCGGGAACAAGCCGGGCGTGGATGCCCGGTTCTCCCTGGACGGTGAACGGCTGGCCTTCCCGGCTGGTCCGAAGTCCAATGAGTTGGACTATCCGGTCCTGTACGCTAAACCGCATCCGTCGGTGCTCGCCGCCCTCCAGGGTGCGAGCGACCGGCCGCACCTGTGGCAGACGCTCCCGACCGCACTCTGAGGCAAGGCCGACCATGACCCTCACGCTGACCGTGTCCGACGAGGTGCGCGCCCTCGCGCCCGGCTTCACGCACCTCGCCATCGAGGCCCACGGACTTGTCAACGGGCCCAGCACCACCGGCAGTTCCGAACTCCTCGACGAGGCGGCCCGCCGTCTCGCCGTACGCCTGGACGGCCGCGCGCCGCACGAGGACCCGCACATGGCGGCCTGGCGGGAGGTGTACACGGCCTTCGGGTCCAAGCCCTCGCGCACCCGCAACTCCGCCGAGGCGCTGGCGAAGAGGGCCCTGTCCGGTGCCGGGCTGCCCCGGATCAACCTGCTCGTCGATCTCTACAACGCGATCAGCGTGGCGCATCTGATCCCCGTCGGCGGCGAGGACCTCGACCGCATCCAGGGCGGTATGCGGCTGATCCGTGCCACGGGCGACGAGCCCTTCGTGACCGTCGCCGACGGTGCCGAGACCGTCGAACACCCGGACGCCGGTGAGGTGGTGTGGTGCGACGACGCGGGTGTGACCTGCCGCCGCTGGAACTGGCGCCAGGGACCGCGCACCCGGCTCACCGAGGAGAGCGCCTCGGCGGTCTTCCTGCTGGAGAGCCTCGCGCCCATGCCGGTCGCTGAGGTGGAGCGAGCAGGGGCCGAACTGGCCGAACTGTTGGAGAAGTTCAGCCCGGGTGCCCGGATCATGGTTCGACCCTAGTGGGCGGCCCGGCAGCCCACCTCAAGGGGCGCGGGGAACCGCGCGCTCAGCCACGACGGAGCCGCAGACGAACGACTGCCCCCTGCGCCACTCTCAGCGAGCTTCCGCCTCGCGGACCTGCTCCGGAGTGGGCGCCGTGCCCCCGAGGTGCGCGGGCATCCACCAGGTGTCGCTCGCGTCCTTGGGGCGTACGGGGTAGGCGCGCTGGGCGGCTTCCAGGAGCTCCTGGACCCGCTCGCGCACCTGCCGGGTGATGGCGCCCGCGTACTTGTCCTTGGAGGCCTCGATGGCCTCGCCGACCCGGATTGTGATCGGGGTGTGGCTGCGCTTGAAGTTGCGCGGGTGCCCCTTGGTCCACAGCCGCTGGGTGCCCCACACGGCCATCGGGATCAGCGGGACGCCGGCCTCCTGGGCGAGCCGCGCCGCGCCCGACTTGAAGCTCTTCAGCGTGAAGGACTGGGAGATCGTCGCCTCCGGGAAGACGCCCACGATCTCACCGGACCGCAGCGACTCCAGGGCGTGCTGGTAGGCCGCCTCGCCCTGGTTGCGGTCCACCGGGATGTGCTTCATCCCGCGCATCAGCGGACCGGAGATCTTGTGCCGGAACACGGACTCCTTCGCCATGAAGCGCACCAGGCGCTTCTGGGGGAGCGCGGCCAGGCCGTCGAAGATGAAGTCCAGGTAGCTGATGTGGTTGCTCACCAGCACGGCACCGCCCGAGCGCGGAATGTTCTCCGATCCCTTGCAGTCGATCTTCAGGTCCCACGCCTTGAACAAAGTGAGGGCGAGACCGACGACGGGACGGTAGACAAGCTCTGCCATGGACGGGGTGAACCCTTCCTTCTCTGCCGGGGGAGGGAGCTCCCGGCGGGAAAGTTACGCAGCCGTAGGTTTACGGCTTTCGCAGATCGTGCCCCAAGAACGGACGGGGAGCCAGTCCCAGTGCCGGGGAACGGCGAGATCCTCGTCACGTCGACCCGTGATCCACCTCGGGCTTTTGCGGCGCTTTTACTCCACGCGGACCATCACCCGTCGTACAAGAAGCCGCATCGAATGCTCCTGGTGCCGGGGAATCTTTGCGGCCGCACGAGCGCTGGAGCAGGCGACGGCAGGAGGAGGGCACGGGTGCGCGGGCGGGACGAGGACGGGCGGCTGGGGCCGGACGAACTGGGCGGGGAACTTGGCGCGCGGGCCACCCTCGTGCAGTTCTCCAGCGCCTTTTGCGCGCCCTGCCGGGCCACGCGGCGCGTGCTCGGGGAAGTGGCCGGGATGGTGCCCGGTGTCGCCCATGTCGAGGTCGACGCCGAGGCCCGTCTTGAGCTCGTGCGGGAGCTGGAGATCCTCAAGACGCCCACGGTGCTCGTCCTCGACGCCCACGGGCGCGTGGTGCGGCGGGCCGTCGGACAGCCGCGCAAGGCGGACGTCATCGCGGCGCTCGGCGAGGCGGTGTGACGGGCCCGGGTCCGGCAGTGAGTCACCTCCCACCTCCCCTGGCGCACTTGACTGCATGGACCACCTATCGTCAGCCTGACCGGATGTCCCCGGCGCTCCTTCTCCCCAGGTGCTCATGACCGCCACACCCGATGTCGACGCCACCCGGCTCGCCTCTCCCGAACTGCTCCGCTCCGTCTTCAGGCGGCACGCGGCGGGAGTCGCGGTGATCACCGCCCTCGGCGAGAGCGGCCCCGTCGGCTTCACCGCCACCTCCCTGACTTCGGTCTCCGCCGAGCCCCCGATGCTCTCCTTCGGCATCGGGACCGGGTCCTCCTGTTGGCCCACTCTGTCGCGGGCCGGCCATGCCGGCGTCCATCTGCTCGGCGAGCACCAGCGGGAACTGGCCGCCACCTTCGCCCGCAGCGGCGCCGACCGCTTCGCAGCACCCACCGCCTGGCACGAGGGACCCGAGGGCGTCCCCGTCCTCGACGACGTCTCCGCCTGGCTGGTCTGCCGGATCCACGCGCGCGTGCCCGCCGGGGACCACCGGATCGTCCTGGCGGAAGTCCTGCTCGGCGACCCCACCGGCCCCGGCCGGCCGTTGCTTTACCACCAGGGCCGGTTCACCGGCCTGCGCGACTGACCGGGTATCGGACAGTTCTGCGAAGTCGTCCAGTTCCGATTACGCTGCGTTGCGAAGGTCACAGTTCAAAGCGCTTGCTTAGCGGGAACGAACTGGGTGTACTGACGAGTAATATTTCGTTCGGAGCGCAGGTCGCCCCGATCGGGAACGGCCGCTTCAGGCGCCTATGCTGCCTGCAAGCAGGCAGCAGAGAAATGTCGACGCAGTAGGAGAGCCGGCGTGAGCTTGAGGATCGTTGTCACTGTGAAGTACGTGCCCGACGCCACTGGCGACCGGCACTTCGCCGATGACCTGACCGTCGACCGGGACGACGTGGACGGTCTGCTCTCCGAGCTCGACGAGTACGCCGTCGAGCAGGCGCTGCAGATCTCCGAGAACTCGGACGACGACGTCGAGATCACCGTCCTGACCGTGGGCCCCGAGGACGCCAAGGACGCGCTCCGCAAGGCTCTTTCGATGGGCGCCGACAAGGCGATCCACGTCGAGGACGACGACCTGCACGGCACCGACGCCATCGGCACCTCCCTGGTGCTGGCGAAGGCGATCGAGAAGGCCGGCTACGACCTGGTCATCTCCGGTATGGCCTCCACCGACGGCACCATGGGTGTCGTACCCGCGCTGCTCGCCGAGCGCCTCGGTGTCCCGCAGGTGACCCTGCTGTCCGAGGTCTCCGTCGAGGACGGCACGGTCAAGGGCCGCCGCGACGGCGACGCCGCGTCCGAGCAGCTGGAGGCCTCCCTGCCGGCCGTCGTGTCGGTCACCGACCAGTCGGGCGAGGCGCGTTACCCGTCCTTCAAGGGCATCATGGCGGCCAAGAAGAAGCCGGTGGAGTCCTGGGACCTGGAGGACCTGGAGATCGAGGCCGACGAGGTCGGTCTGGAGGGCTCCTACACGGTGGTCGACTCCGCGGCCGAGCGTCCGGCCCGTACCGCCGGCACGATCGTCAAGGACGAGGGCGAGGGCGGCAAGCAGCTCGCTGAGTTCCTCGCGGGCCAGAAGTTCATCTAAGGCCCAACACCCTTCCGCCCCCTCAGACTTCGCATTCCGCAGGAGAGCAATCCCATGGCTGAAGTTCTCGTCTACGTCGACCACGTGGACGGTGCCGTCCGCAAGCCCACCCTCGAACTGCTGACGCTCGCCCGCCGTATCGGCGAGCCGGTCGCCGTCGCGCTGGGAGGCGGCGCCGCCGACACCGCCGCCGTCCTCGCCGAGCACGGCGCGGTGAAGGTCCTCACCCACGACGCCTCCGAGTACGCCGACTACCTGGTCGTGCCGAAGGTCGAGGCCCTGCAGGCCGCCTACGAGGCCGTCTCCCCGGCCGCCGTGCTGGTCCCGTCCTCCGCCGAGGGCAAGGAGATCGCCGCCCGTCTGGCGCTGCGCATCGGTTCCGGCATCATCACCGACGCCGTCGACCTGGAGGCCGGTGACGAGGGTCCGGTGGCCACCCAGTCGGTGTTCGCCGCCGCCTTCACCACCAAGTCCCGTATCGCCAAGGGCACCCCGGTCATCACGGTCAAGCCCAACAGCGCGGCCGTGGAGGCCGCCCCGGCCGCCGGTGCGGTCGAGTCCCTCGCGGTGACCTTCTCCGAGAAGGCCACCGGTACCAAGGTCACCGCGCGCACCCCGCGCGAGTCGACCGGCCGCCCCGAGCTGACCGAGGCCGCGATCGTGGTCTCCGGCGGCCGTGGTGTCAACGGCGCGGAGAACTTCGCGATCATCGAGTCCCTCGCCGACTCCCTCGGCGCGGCCGTCGGTGCCTCGCGTGCCGCCGTCGACGCCGGCTGGTACCCGCACACCAACCAGGTCGGCCAGACCGGTAAGTCGGTCTCGCCGCAGCTGTACATCGCCTCCGGTATCTCCGGCGCGATCCAGCACCGGGCCGGTATGCAGACCTCGAAGACGATCGTGGCGATCAACAAGGACGCCGAGGCCCCGATCTTCGACCTGGTCGACTACGGCGTCGTCGGCGACCTCTTCGACGTCGTCCCGCAGCTCACCGAGGAGATCAAGACCCGCAAGGGCTGATCTGCCTGACGCTGTACGAGGCCCCCGCGACCCATGCGTTCCGACGGTCGCGGGGGCCTCGCGCGTTCAGCCCAGACTCAGCGAGGCCTGCACGGGCAGATGGTCGCTCGGGAACTGGCCGTCCACGGCGAAGGTGTTGATGATCGCCCGGTGCGCGGTGACGCCCGGTGTGGTCAGGATCCAGTCGATACGGTCGCCGTCCGGGACCAGTGGACGGTAGCCGTGGAAGGTCGCGTACTGGGCGCTGCGCTCGGCGGCCGTGTCCCAGGTGTCGAGCAGACCGGCGCCGAGCAGGGTGTCGTAGACGGTGTTCTTGTGCGCGGCCACGTTGAAGTCCCCGGTCACCACGACCGGCAGGGCGGGGTCGAAGCCCTTGACGCGCTCGGCGATGAGGGCGGCGCTCCGTTGGCGTGCCGACTGGCCGCGGTGGTCGAAGTGGGTGTTGAGGACGTGGAACTCCCGGTCGCCGTCGCGCAGATCGCGGAAGCGGACCAGGGTGACCATCCGGGGGAAGGCGGCGCCCCAGGTGTTGGAGCCGATGACATAGGGGATGTCGGAGAGCCAGAAGTGGTCGTATTCGAGCGGGAGGACGCGACGGGTGTCGTAGAAGACCGCCATGGATTCGTCGCCGCTGCCGTGCAGTCGGCCGGTGCCGATCCAGTCGTAGTGCCGGCCGAGGTCGGTGTCGATGTCAAGCAGCTGCGGGAAGAGGCCCTCCTGGGTGCCGATGATGTGCGGGGCCTCGCGGCGCAGCAGTTCGCGCATCACGGGTCTGCGCACGGCCCAGCTGTGGGGCTCGGTGGTGCTCGCGAAGCGCAGGTTGAAGGACATGACCTCCAGATGGCGGCGTGGGCGTTCCTCCGCCGCGGCGGACTCGGAGGTCAGTGCTGTACTGGAGAGGGGCGTGGTGACCGCGGCGGCCAACGCGGCCTTCAAGCCCAGACGGCGCGAGACTTGGCTGTGGTGCGGCACGGGGGCTCCTTCGGTGGGGAATGCCGGCCGAGTCGTGCGGATGTGCCCATGGAGTGTCATAGCGCGCCATGAGGTGGGCGTGAACATGACGAGATGGCGGGATGGCTCCCCGTGGACATGGTGTTGACCATCCGGAAGGTCCCCGGATAACTTCGTTCTACGGATTGTTGATTCCGTACAGCGGAAAACAGGAGGGTGTGGGATGGGTCAGGGCCAGCAGGAGAAGGTGGCGACGAGCCTCGCGGGCGCCGTCAGCGAGGAGATCAGCGCCTCCCTCGCGCCGGTCGACGCCGAGCTGGAGCGCCGCTACCCCGGAGACCCCGGCACCCGCCAGCCCGTCCACACCGTCTACGTCCCCGGCGAGGTCTTCGCGGCCGACACCCTCCGCTCCTGGGGCGACCAGGCCCTCGCCGCGCTCGACGAACACGCCCCCGACGCCGCCTCCTTCGCCGCCGTCCTCGGTCTGAGCGACGAACTCGCCGAACCGGTCCACACGCGCGTGCGGGCCAAGCTGGAGCGCGAGCCCATCGAGGACCTGCGCGTCGACTTCGAGGACGGCTACAAGGGCGCGGACGAGGACCAGGACGCGGCCCGCGCCGCCCGCCTGATCGCCGAGGCGTACGAGAACGGCACGGCGGCGCCGTACATGGGCATCCGGATGAAGTGCATGGAGTCCGCCGTCCGCGACCGCGGCATCCGCACCCTCGACATCTTCCTCACCGGCCTGATGGAGGCGGGCGGTCTGCCCGACGGGCTGGTGCTGACCCTGCCCAAGGTGACCTACCCCGAGCAGGTCACCGCCATGGTCCGCCTCCTGGAGGCCTTCGAGAAGTCGCGGGGTCTGGAGCCGGGCCGACTCGGCTTCGAGATCCAGATCGAGACCAGCCAGTCCATCCTCGCCACCGACGGCACCGCCACCGTCGCCCGGATGATCCAGGCCGCCGAGGGCCGCGCCACGGGCCTGCACTACGGCACCTTCGACTACAGCGCCTGCCTCGGCGTCTCGGCCGCCTACCAGGCCAGCGACCACCCGGCCGCCGACCACGCCAAGGCGATCATGCAGGTCGCCGCGGCGGGGACGGGCGTACGCGTCTCGGACGGCTCCACCAACGTCCTCCCGGTCGGTACGACCGAGAAGGTCCACGACGCCTGGCGGCTGCACTACGGCCTCACCCGCCGCGCCCTGGCCCGCGCCTACTACCAGGGCTGGGACATGCACCCCGGCCACATCCCGACCCGGTACGCGGCCGTCTTCGCCTTCTACCGCGAGGGCTTCGAACAGGCGGCCGCGCGCCTCGCCCGCTATGCCAACCGTGCCGGGGGTGACGTCATGGACGAGCCGGCGACCGCCAAGGCGCTCAGCGGGTATCTGCTGCGCGGGCTGGACTGCGGCGCCCTCGACACCGGCGAAGTCGCCCGGCTCACGGGGCTGACGCGCGCCGACCTGGAGGGCTTCGCCGCGCCTCGGCGTGGTGACCTGACGATCTCCGGGGTGTAGTCCGGCTGTCCCCGCCGCCCCTTAGGCTGTACGCCACACACGGAGGGCTCACAGAAGCGGGGCGGCGGTGTCTTCGGGGGAGTACGGACAGACGGACGGGGCCGGGCGGCTGCTGGCCGGGCGTTATCGCGTCCTGGCCCAGCTCGGGCGCGGCGGCATGGGCATCGTCTGGCGGGCCGTCGACGAGGTCCTCGGCCGTGAGGTCGCGGTCAAGGAGCTGCGCACCTACACCGACGCCGACGGTCCCGAACTCGACGGCCTGCGGGTGCGGATGCAACGCGAGGCCCGCGCGGCGGCCAGGGTGCGCCATCCCGGAGTCGTGGCCGTGCACGACGTCACCGAGGTCGACGGACGTCCGCTGATCGTCATGGAGCTCGTCGACGGCCCCTCCCTGGACGACGTGCTGCGCGAGAGCGGCACCCTCGACCCGCGCGAGACGGCGGAGATCGGCGCGAAGGTCATGGACGCGCTGGCCGCCGCCCACCGCGCCGGCGTCCTGCACCGCGACGTCAAGCCGGGCAACATCCTCCTCGACCGCTCGGGCCGGGTCGTCCTGACCGACTTCGGCATAGCCACCATGGAGGACCCGGGCGACGGCTCGGCCACCCACCTCACCCGCAGCGGCGAACTGGTCGGCTCCCTGGACTACCTGGCGCCCGAACGCGCCCAGGGCGCCGACCCGGGCCCGGCCTCCGACGTCTGGGCCCTCGGCGCCACGCTGTACGCCGCCGTGGAGGGCTCCTCGCCCTTCCGCCGGACCTCGACCTTCTCCACGCTCACCGCGATCGTCAGCGAGCCCCTTCCCGAGCTGCACCACGCCGGACCGCTCGCCCCGGTCCTCCAGCGGCTGATGGACAAGCGCCCCGAGGGACGCCCGGAGGCCGCCGAGGCCCGCGAACTCCTCCGGGCGGTGGCCGCCTCGGGCGGCAGGGACACCCCGACGACGACCCTGCGGGGACCGGAGCGAGCGGTGACGGAACGAAGCGTTCCGACAGTGCCACCGCCGGGCTTCGGCCCACCGGCGCCGGCTCCCGGCCAGGGCTTCCCGCCCCCGTACGGCTCAGGCACAGCCGCGACCCCCACCGGCCCCGTGGCCGACACCCCGCGTCCTTCCCGCCGCACGAGCCGGGCCCTGCTGGCCGCCGCGGCCGTCGCCGTGGTTCTCGCCTCGGCCGGCGTCACCGTCGCCCTGATGAGCAACGGCGACAAACCCAAGGCGGCCGGACAGCCCACTTCGACCGGCAGCTCCGCCGGCGCGACACGCTCTGAGGCCGGTGGCGGCGCGAGCCCCGACGGCTCGGCCGACGCGAAACCCACCGACAAGGGCCAGGAGAAGAGCCCGACCCCGAGCAGGTCGCCGAGCCGCAGCACCGAGAGCGAGCCGTCCGCAAAGCCCACCCCCACCCCGAGCAAGACCTCCGGCGGAGGCGGCGCGACCACACCTGCGGCCGCCTGCTATCCCATCGGCGGCGGCAAGTACAACTGCGAGGTATGGCGCACCGCGAAGTCCTACACCGCAGACGGCACCGAGGTGGGCATCCTGAACGCGGGCACCAACTACTTCTACTGCCAGCGGAATCTGGGCCGCCGCGAGACCTCCGGCGAGTGGACCAACGTCTGGTGGGCGAAGACCGACGACGACAGCGGCAACGCGGACGTGTGGGTCAGCGACGTCTACGTCAAGGGCGGCGACAACGACGAGCCGGTGCCCGGACTTCCGCTCTGCTGACCGACGTACCGCTCCAGACCGTGCACGGTCACCAGCTTCTCCCGTGCGAACAGCCGTGTGCCCCGCTCGCACAGGCGCCGGTCCGCACGCGCCCGCGCGCAGAACTCCTCCGGCGTCGCACCGAACAGCCCTCTCAACCGGGCGGACCCCAGGAGCAGTTCGGTGAGCAGCGCCCGCTGCCCGGGGTGGGTGCGCGGCGCCCGGGAGCCGTTGTGCAGCACGCCACGGCGATTGACGTACGAGAAGACGCCCGGCAGCGTCGTGCCGTCCGCCAGGTCGATCCGCACCTGGGAGGAGGGCAGCCAGACGCGCCGGTAGTTGCCGTACGGCAGCGGTACGCCCTCGCTGGCGTCGATCACCGCGAGCTGTTCGGCGTCGAGCCACAGGACGAACAACTCCCGTACCGTGCCCGGTGCGTGGAAGGGAGATGCCGACACATAGCCCAGCCGGCTCACATGGGCCGACACACCGATCCCGAGGCCCGTGACACGGACCTTGACCATGGGGATCGGCGAGACGACGCCGAACTCGGCCATCTTGTGCCGCAGTTGGCCCGGGCAGGCGTTGGAGCCGATCGCGAGGACGGGGGTGCGGTCCGCGTGGGTCAGCCGGTCCAGGGGAAGGTAGCCCTCGCCGTCGAGGAGCCCGGAATCCGCGGGCCAGGTGCCGGGGTAGAGCAGCGGATGGTCGCGGGGCGCCATCGCGAGGCCCAGTGCCTGAAGGGTGCGCGTGTCCATGACTCGCTCAGTCCGCCGGGGGCAGCTCGCCCGAGCCGCGGGTGATCAGCCGGGTCGGCAGCTCGATGCGCTCGGGCGTCACCAGGCTACCGTCCAGCTGCCGGAAGAGCCGTTCGGCGGCCGTCCGGCCGATGGCTGCCGCGTCCTGTGCTACGACGGTGACGCCCGGCTGCAGCAGATCGGCGAGCTCCAGGTCGTCGAAGCCGACCAGAGCCACCCGGCGGGCATGCTCGGCCAGGACACGGATCGCGGTGACCGTCACCCGGTTGTTGCCCGCGAAGATCGCGGTGACCGGCTTGGGGCCGCAGAGCATCTCCTCGGCGGCTCTGCGCACCCGCTCGGGGTCGGTGACGCCCAGGGACATCCAGGAGTTGGCCACGGATATGTCTGCGTCCTCCATGGCCGCCCGGTAGCCGCGCAGACGCTCGGCGGCGGTGTGGATGCGGGGCATGTCGCCGATGAAGCCGATACGGCGGTGGCCGTGGGCGATCAGATGGGCGACGCCGTCCCGGGCACCGCCGTAGTTGTCCGACAGAACGACATCGGCGTCGATCTTCCCGGCGGGACGGTCCACGAACACCGTGGCCACGCCCGCCCTGATCTCGGGCTCCAGATACCGGTGGTCGTCGCCGGCCGGAATCACCACCAGGCCGTCCACCCGCCGCGCGCACAGCGCCAGCGCCAGCTCCTGCTCGCGGTCCGGGTCCTCGGCGCTGGAGCCGTTGATCAGCAGCGCGCCGTGCGCCCGGGCCACCTCCTCGACCGCGCGGCTGAGCGGGCCGTAGAACGGGTCCGCGAGGTCCTCCAGGACCAGACCGATGCTGGCGGTACGGCCCTTGCGCAGCACCCGGGCACTGTCGTTGCGGCGAAAACCGAGGGCGTCGATGGCCTCCTGGACGCGGCGCTCCGTCTCGGGCGTGACACCCGGCTCGCCGTTGACGACCCGCGAGACCGTCTTCAGTCCGACTCCCGCACGAGCCGCCACGTCCTTCATCGTCGGACGATTGCCGTAACGGTTCCCTGGGGTGCGGTCGGCGCGGCGGATGGTCTCGGGCACGATGCGGGTCCTGTCCTGTTCGTCCACGGGGATGCGGCGATCCATGGTTTGTATGAGGATGTGGCGTCGAGCATAGAGCCTGGACAACGTTGTCAGATGCAGGGGACACTGTCCACCGCACTCTCCGGCCTGCGCCCCACCGCGAGACCGGCCTGCCCTTTTCCGCATGGTTGACCGGGAGATCTGACTCTGATGCACACCGACCTCGTGGCCGCGCTCGACATCGGGGGAACGAAGATCGCCGGAGGTCTTGTGGACGGCCACGGCCGGATCCTGGCGCGCGCCCAGCGGCCGACCCCGGCACAGGAGGACGGTGACACCGTGATGGCCGCCGTCGAGGCGGTGCTCGGCGAACTGACCGCGAGCCCACTGTGGCCGCGTGTGACGGCGCTCGGGATCGGCAGCGCGGGGCCCGTGGACGCCTCCGCCGGCACGGTGAGCCCGGTGAACGTGCCGGGGTGGCGTGACTACCCGCTGGTGAGGCGGGTCCGGGAGGCGGCGGGCGGACTGCCGGTCGAGCTGATCGGCGACGGGGTGGCCATCACGGCGGCCGAGCACTGGCAGGGTGCCGCCCGCGGCCACGACAACGCCCTGTGCATGGTGGTGTCCACGGGGGTCGGCGGCGGCCTGGTCCTGAACGGCCGACTGCACCCGGGACCCACCGGCAACGCCGGCCACATCGGCCACATCAGCGTCGATCTCGACGGCGACCCGTGCCCGTGCGGGGCGAGCGGCTGCGTGGAGCGCATCGCGAGCGGCCCCAACATCGCCCGGCGCGCCCTGGACAACGGCTGGCTGCCCGGCCCCGACGGCGACACCTCCGCCGCCGCGGTGGCCGCCGCCGCCCGCGCCGGCGACCCGGTCGCCGTGGCCTCCTTCGAGCGGGCCGCCCAGGCTCTGGCCGCCGGGATCGCGGCGACCGCGACTCTGGTCGAGATCGACATCGCCGTCATCGGGGGCGGCGTGGGCAAGGCGGGCGAGGTCCTGTTCGCCCCCCTGCGCAAGGCCCTCACCGACTACGCCACCCTCTCCTTCGTGCAGCGCCTGGTGGTGACACCGGCTCAGATGGGCACGGACGCGGGCCTGGTGGGGGCGGCAGCGGCGGCGCTGACCAGGCGGGCGAACGCGGCGACGGTGTGACGCAGACGGGCGGCAGGAACGTTCCGGCGCGGGCCGGCGGTCGCCTTTGGCGTTGCGCGCCGTGACCCCTGCCCCGCTGCGCAGTTGAGCCAGCCATGAAGAAGCGCAGCATGCTCGCCATCGCCTCCCTGGCCACCGGATTCGTCGTCGCGGCGGTCACGCCCTCTCACTCCCTCGGAAGCGACCTGACCGACCTCGACGTGGGCAAGGCCCTCAGCGGCCTCAGCACCGTGGAGGACACGGTCGCCAGTGACAGTCTGGCCGTCGAGGACAACGCCCTCGGGCAGAACGACTGACGAGGCCGACGGCACGGAGTACGGCGCCGGTGTCCCCGCATCCGGGGGCACCGGCGCCGCCGCGCGTGCGCCCTCAACTGGAACTGGTTTCCGTGGCAGGGTGGAGCGGGCAAGCCACAGGGGGCCAACAGAAGAGGGGGAGTCTGTGATCGTCTGGATCAACGGGCCTTTCGGTGCGGGGAAGACCACCACCGCACGGGAACTGATCGAACTGATCCCGAACAGCACGCTCTTCGACCCCGAGGTCATCGGCGGAGCACTGCCGCACCTGCTTCCGCCCAAACACCTCGCCGAGGTCGGCGACTTCCAGGATCTGCCGATCTGGCGACGACTCGTGATCGACACGGCGGCCGCGATGCTCGCCGAACTCGGCGGGACCCTCGTGGTCCCCATGACCCTGCTGCGCCAGGAGTACCGGGACGAGATCTTCGGGGGCCTGGCCGCGCGCCGGATCGCCGTACGGCACATCCTGCTGGCCCCGGCGGAAACGATCCTGCGCGAGCGAATAGCGCGCCGGGAGGTCCCCGACGTCCCCGACGGCGAACTGCGGACCCGGCAATGGTCGTACGACCACATCGAGCCCTACCGCTCCGCCCTCGCCTCCTGGCTCACCGCCGACGCCCACCCCGTCGACAACGGCCGGCTCACCCCGTACCAGACGGCCGCCCGGATCGCCGAAGCCGTCGCCTCCGGGGAGGCGACGGTGAGTGACATCGTGCAGACGCCCGAGCCGACCGCCGAGACGCTGGCCGCCGGAGTGCTGCTCTTCGACGAGCAGGACCGGGTGCTGCTCGTCGATCCCACCTACAAGGCCGGCTGGGAGTTCCCCGGCGGTGTCGTCGAGCCCGGCGAGGCACCCGCGCGCGCGGGCATGCGCGAGGTCACCGAGGAGACGGGCATCCGCCTGGACGACGTACCCCGCCTCCTCGTCGTCGACTGGGAACCGCCCGCACCTCCCGGTTACGGCGGACTGCGCCTCCTCTTCGACGGCGGGCGGCTCGACTCCGCGCGGGCCGGGAGTCTGCTGCTGCCGGGGCCCGAACTGCGCGGCTGGCGTTTCGTGACCGAGCAGGAGGCGGCCGACCTGCTGCCGCCCGTCCGCTACGAGCGCCTGCGCTGGGCCCTGCGCGCCCGGGAACGCGGGGCCGCGCTCTATCTGGAGGCGGGGATTCCCACCCCGTGACCGGCGGTGCTCAGCTCGCCGCGTAGTTGCGCAGGAACAGCGCCTCCGCCACGGAGAGCCGCTCCAGTTCCTGCGGTGACACGCTCTCGTTCACGGCGTGGATCTGGGCCTCCGGCTCGCTCAGCCCGATGAGCAGGATCTCCGCGTCCGGGTAGAGCGCCGCGAGGGTGTTGCACAGCGGGATGGAGCCGCCCTGACCGGCGTACTGCATCTCCTGGCCCGGGTAGGCCTCGGTCATCGCCCGGGCCATCGCCTCGTACGCCGGGCTCGTGGTGTCGGCGCTGAACGCCTGGCCCTGCCCGACCTGCTCGCTGCGCACCCGCGCACCCCACGGCGTGTGCGCCTCCAGGTGGGCCTGGAGCAGCTTGGTCGCCTCGGCCGCGTCCACGCCCGGCGGCACCCGCAGGCTGATCAGCGCGCGGGCACTGGACTGCACGGACGGAGTGGCGCCGACCACGGGCGGGCAGTCGATGCCGAGGACGGTGACGGCCGGACGCGCCCAGATGCGGTCCGCGACCGTGCCGGAACCGATCAGCTCCACCCCGTCCAGCACCTTGGCGTCCTTGCGGAACTGCTCCTCGTCGTACTGCAGTCCGTCCCACGCGGACCCCGGCGCCAGCCCGTCGACCGTCGTCGAGCCGTCCTCGGCGCGCAGCGAGTCCAGTACGCGGATCAGGGCGCCCAGCGCGTCCGGGGCGGCGCCGCCGAACTGGCCCGAGTGGAGGTTGCCCTCCAGCGTGTCGATCTGCACCCGGAGCATGGTCATCCCGCGCAGCGTCGTGGTGACCGTCGGCAGGCCGACCCGGAAGTTGCCCGCGTCGCCGACGACGATCGTGTCGGCCTTCAGCAGGTCGGGGTGCGCCTCGGCGTACTGCTCAAGGCCGCCCGTGCCCATCTCCTCGGAGCCCTCGGCGATCACCTTGACGTGCACCGGGACGCCACCGTTGGCCTTCAGCGCGCGCAGCGCCAGCAGATGCATGATCAGGCCGCCCTTGCAGTCGGCGGCACCTCGGCCGTACCAGCGCCCGTCGCGCTCGGTCAGCTCGAACGGCGGGGTCCGCCAGGCGGTTTCGTCCAGCGGCGGCTGCACGTCGTAGTGGGCGTAGAGCAGGACCGTCTTCGCGCCCGCAGGGCCGGGCAGGTAGCCGTACACCGACTGGGTGCCGTCGGGGGTGTCGAGCAGGGCCACGTCCTCGAATCCCTCGGCGCGCAGCGCGTCCGCGACCCAGCGCGCGGCGCCCTCGCTCTCGCTGCGGGGGAACTGGTCGAAGTCCGCCACCGATTTGAACGCCACCAGTTCGGTGAGTTCCCGCTTCGCCCTCGGCATCAGCGAGGCGACGGTCTCGGCGACCGGATTCGACGACATGGGCACGCTCCTTGTGGGTGCGACGTTGTACGTGTGCGTACTTCTGTGTACGGCTGATCGTGTGAGCGTAGGCCCCGCCGGGTGGGGTGGGCACCTACGTCGCCGATCCTCCCACAGCGGCCTGCGGTGACCGCCGCCGTAGGATGCGGGAGACAGCAGCGGCAGGCGGCTTGATCGGGAGCAGTAGACCATCGTGAGCAGCGAGAACTCTTCGGCGGACGACGTGCGGCAGGTGTGGGACGTCGTCGTGGTCGGCGCGGGGCCCGCGGGGGCCTCGGCCGCGTACGCGGCGGCGGTCGCGGGGCGGCGCGTGCTGTTGCTGGAGAAAGCCGAGTTGCCGCGCTACAAGACCTGCGGCGGCGGCATCATCGGCCCCTCGCGCGACTCGCTGCCGCCCGGCTTCGAGCTGCCGCTGCGGGACCGGGTGCACGCGGTGACCTTCTCGCACAACGGCCGCTTCACCCGCACCCGCCGTTCCAGGCAGATGCTGTTCGGTCTGATCAACCGGCCCGAGTTCGACCAGCAGCTCGTGGAGCACGCCCAGAAGGCGGGCGCCGAACTGCGCACCGGCGTCACCGTGCAGCGGGTCGAGCAGCACGGCTCGGCGGTGCCGGACCGGCGCACGGTCGCCGTCGTCCTGCAGGGCGGTGAGACGCTGCTCGCGCGGGCGGTCGTCGGCGCGGACGGCAGCGCCGGCCGGATAGGAGCGCATGTCGGGGTGAAGCTCGACCAGGTGGATCTGGGCCTGGAGGCGGAGATCCCGGTGCCGGAGACCGTCGCCGAGGACTGGCAGGGACGGGTGCTCATCGACTGGGGGCCGATGCCCGGCAGTTACGGCTGGGTCTTCCCCAAGGGCGACACCCTGACGGTCGGGGTGATCTCGGCGCGCGGCGAGGGCGCGGCCACCAAGCGGTATCTGGAGGAGTTCATCGGGCGGCTCGGGCTCGCCGGGTTCGAGCCGAGCATCTCCTCCGGCCATCTGACGCGCTGCCGGGCCGACGACTCGCCGCTGTCGCGCGGGCGGGTGCTGGTGTGCGGGGACGCGGCGGGGCTGCTGGAGCCGTGGACCCGCGAGGGCATCTCCTTCGCGCTGCGCTCGGGACGGCTCGCGGGGGAGTGGGCGGTCCGGATCGCCGAGGCGCACGACGCGGTGGACACCCGCCGCCAGGCCCTGAACTACGCGTTCGCGGTCAAGGCCGGGCTCGGCGTCGAGATGAGCGTCGGCAAGCGGCTGCTGGCGGTCTTCGAGCGGCGCCCCGGGCTGTTCCATGCCGCGCTGACCGGGTTCCGGCCCGCGTGGCGGGCGTTCATGGACATCACCCGCGGGTCCTCGTCGCTGGGCGAGCTGGTCCGCAGCCATCCGATGGCCCAGCGCGCCCTGACAGCGATGGACCGGCGGCCGGTGGGCGGCGAATCCAGGCCCTAGCCCCATCCTCCGCACGTCACTGGTCTGAGTGACGTCTGTCGGGCTGGCGCTGGTCAGGACAGGTTGATTTC
>NZ_JAVRBF010001301.1:0-247 GCF_032436805.1 Streptomyces sp. P17
CTCGACCACGTCGGCCGGGCCGCCGCCGGCCAGGACCTCCACGGACTCGCGCACCTCCAGGGCGTTGCCGGCGGTCAGCCCGAGCGGCGTCGACATGTCGGTGAGCAGGGCCACGGTGTGCACGCCCGCGTCGGTGCCGAGCGCCACCATGGTCTGCGCCAGCTCCCGCGCCGACGCCTCGTCCTTCATGAACGCCCCGGATCCGACCTTGACGTCCAGCACGAGCGAGCCCGTGCCCTCGGCGATC
>NZ_JAVRBF010001302.1:0-246 GCF_032436805.1 Streptomyces sp. P17
GCCGCCAGCTGCAGCTTTTCCGCCAGTTCAGCGCTGGCGGGTACCCGCTCGCGGCTGATCCATTGCGTATCTGGCCGGCGCCCCTGCTGTAACACCTCGCTCGAGAATCCTTTGACGTCTGCCAAAGAATAGAACAGCTTCGGTTCGGGCCGTTGCAGTTGGATAAAGGTGCCGTAACCGCGTGAACGGCCGATGAGGCCGTCCTGCTCGAGGCAGGCCAACGCTTTGCGTACCGTGATGCGCGAG
>NZ_JAVRBF010001303.1:0-246 GCF_032436805.1 Streptomyces sp. P17
TCTCCTGATGTGGAACACAATTGTAGCAAATTTTAACGCTTGCATTCAATACAATTTGGCGAATTTCTCCGTTTTTTTATTCCCATTTATGTGGCGCTTAGGTAGGGGCTTACAACACCCGTCGGGGGGCGGGTCTTTCCAATTGATCGCAAACCGTTTCGGACAACAACCTGTTTTGGTATTGCGCCACTTGTTCAGCAAAATACTCTTTATTGGCGTCAATTTTTACAAATTACATTTTTGATT
>NZ_JAVRBF010001304.1:0-246 GCF_032436805.1 Streptomyces sp. P17
TGAGAGTGTTCAGATCATCCGCCAGCGCGCCTGCATGTTTACGGTACGTCGCGAGCGTTTCGTCACCCTTGTAGGTCAGAAAAGCCGCCTCGGCGGCGCGGACAGCGCTGAAGCCAGCCACCATGCCGGCAACCTTCAGCTCTACCTCCTCAACCTGATCCACGCGAGAGTTGAAGTATTTCTCAACCCCAAGAATGGATAGGAAGGCGAGGATCATGACCGCACTGCTTGCGATTGCGGTCAGCC
>NZ_JAVRBF010001305.1:0-246 GCF_032436805.1 Streptomyces sp. P17
GCTGTCGACGGCCGACATCCTCGATATGCGCCCCGCGCTCCAGCGCGATCCCGCCATAGCAGATCTTGCCCTTCACCACGCCGCTGGCGCGCACGTTCAGCGTTCCGGTGACCGTCAAATTGCCCTCGGCGGTGCCTTCAATCTCCGCCTCTTCCACCAGGCAGGCGCCGTTGAACACACCTTCGCGCGAAACGATCAGCCGCCGTGACCGCGCCGTGCCCTCGAAGCTGCCCGACAGAACCAGGT
>NZ_JAVRBF010001306.1:0-246 GCF_032436805.1 Streptomyces sp. P17
TTTTTTGTTACTGATCCAGCGCGCATTTGCGCGCTGGATCAGAGCCTTCTGACCACTCACGCCGCAACATGCAAATTTGTCTGTTCACCCATTCCGCGACGCCACCGCTCCTAAAATGCCAGTTTATCAGGGGTTTTCGCGTAATTTCAGATGTTCTCGCGTCAGCACGCAGGCACCCACAAAACACCCTCTATGTGTCGCGTTACAGGTGGTGGCGCTGATCCTGTCGGATGTGCCGGGCGATGA
>NZ_JAVRBF010001307.1:0-246 GCF_032436805.1 Streptomyces sp. P17
TCTTGTGGTGGGTGTTTTTTTTGTAGGGGAGGGGGGACCGTATCTCCCCGTATATATTTCTCGCCGTGGCGGGGGGTTTTTTGGCGTTGTTGGCGGTGGCCGTATGGTTGCCTACCGCAACACTGCGGACGTGCTGGAACTGCCGATGCCGATGGACTATCGGTTCTTCCCGCTGTATCAGGACGGCCCGTTCAACTTCACCGTTCCGGGTATGGGTCGAATCGGTCAGATCGACGTGAAGAAGCC
>NZ_JAVRBF010001308.1:0-246 GCF_032436805.1 Streptomyces sp. P17
GGTAGCGGCCGCAGGACAGGCAGAAAGTGCCGCGATGGTCGAGGAGATGACCACCGCCAGCCACATGCTGGCAACGGAAGTCGATGCGTTGAACCGGTTGCTTGGCCAGTTCGAATTTGGTCAGGGAGCGCGTGCAAGCCTGGGTTCGTTCAGGCCGGCTCGATCGGACAGTGACCGGGGAGGAGAGACTGCGGATGCATCTCAGCGCTTGAGCGAGAAATCTCGTAACAGTGCCTGATAATGCTG
>NZ_JAVRBF010001309.1:0-246 GCF_032436805.1 Streptomyces sp. P17
CTCGCCCTCCTGCACGGGCAGCGATTCCTTGAGGACGGTGACGGTGCCGTCTTCGGCGGTGTGGCGGATCGTGAGCACGTCGTCGGTCGGCATGATGACCGACTGCTCGTTGTGGCGGAAGTCGTGGTCGGCCATGGTGGCGACGTTGGTCTTGGAGTCGCTGCTCCACGCGCCCATGCGGTGCGGGTGCTTGCGGGCGTAGTTCTTGACGGACTCGGGGGCGCGGCGGTCAGAGTTGCCCTCGCG
>NZ_JAVRBF010001310.1:0-246 GCF_032436805.1 Streptomyces sp. P17
TCATGACTACTTTCAACATTACTTTTTCCTTTAGAAAAAATACCCGAACACTATTAGTTTTTTGGAAGGTATTGAGCAACAATTTCGTTGAAACTGAGTCCTTTTTTTGTATCTTCTTGTACGATATTGTTGTCTTTTGTTTCTTGATTAGTCTGAATTTTTTTCTTATTCTTGAACCGATAATTTTCATTTCGCACAGTTTTTTTGCTCATTGATACTGCCTCTTGGTATACGTTGGAAGAAAAT
>NZ_JAVRBF010001311.1:0-246 GCF_032436805.1 Streptomyces sp. P17
GAGCTGCCACATTTTATGCAGTGCCTTGGCCGAAAATACGCCGCCTATTACAACACAACAAATGCAAGAACCGGCACAGTGTGGGATGGGAAGTATTTTGCAAGTGCCATTGAAACCGACTATTACCTGCTAGCCTGCTATCGCTATATTGAGCTAAACCCAGTCCGCGCCGGTTTAGCGCAAAGTCCTGCTGGTTTTGCATGGTCCAGCTTTCAAACAAACGCCTGTGGTAAGCACTCCGACATG
>NZ_JAVRBF010001312.1:0-246 GCF_032436805.1 Streptomyces sp. P17
GCGTCCCTCGAGGAAGGCGCGCGCATACATGCCGGGCGAGGCATGCCCTTGGAAGAAGATCTGGTCGCCGCCGCCCGGGTGGTCCTTGCCGCGGAAGAAGTGGTTGAAGCCGACCTCATACAGGGTGGCCGACGACGCGTAGGACGCGATGTGGCCGCCCACGCCGATGCCCGGACGCTGGGCGCGATGCACCATGATCGCGGCGTTCCAGCGGAGCAGGCGGCGGATGCCGCGCTCGAGGTCCTC
>NZ_JAVRBF010001313.1:0-246 GCF_032436805.1 Streptomyces sp. P17
GCCCAAACCAGTTCATCATATTTCTACGCCAGTGGTTCAACCTCCGCTTGATGAGGGCATTAGGTTGTTGCCGGTGATGTTCGTCATTTAAAGTACATTCAGTATGCAGCATTGTTGCCAGCGCCACAGGTTCAGTTTGGCTGTTAACTATTTTTTCTTGTTGATGTAATGACATTTGGCCTCCCATATTTTGTCTTACATCACTAACTAGTCACAGCCGAGGGAAATTTCCCTTGTTAAAATAAT
>NZ_JAVRBF010001314.1:0-246 GCF_032436805.1 Streptomyces sp. P17
CCTGCTCAACCATCTTGGGAATGGGGTTGATCAGGGTCCTTCCCGTGAGGGTCTCAATCTCTTGCTGCTGCCTTGGCCAAGGCGCGTGGCGACGGAGGATTTCCAGGAGGTCTTGCCCGGCGGAGCCAGACAGGACGGCAGTGAACCGCCCGGGTATTTTCGATACCAGCCCAAGGAAAGTGACGATCCGGAGCGCTTTGCCGTGAGGCTCAGACAGGCGCTGGCGAGCGCACACCAACAAGCCGG
>NZ_JAVRBF010001315.1:0-246 GCF_032436805.1 Streptomyces sp. P17
TCCACGACCTCCTGGGTCTTGGTCTCCACTAGGCGCAGGTCGATGGCCACATTCATTACGTAGAGCTGGCCGGTGATCTCGCCGGTGCCCTTGGTGGCGTTCTGCTTGCCGCCGGCCAGATCAAGGCCGGTGGAGCGGATATTATAGTTTAGCTCGGTCACTCCGCCGACCACGTAGAAGTCTGAGCCGGGGATCTGGCCCGACAGGATCTTGAGGTAAGGGGCAGCCGCGCCGGGCGCCGGGGGC
>NZ_JAVRBF010001316.1:0-246 GCF_032436805.1 Streptomyces sp. P17
GGTGAGTAAAGCGAGATCCAATTATCGTTTGGAATGTCATGGTTGCGGAGCAAAATTTGTTTTTACGTAAAGTTTGCTGTTACCAATCAGCTAACAAAAATGGCATTGGTCTCAGCTTTTAGTGCTGGCGCGTGTGTACCGCTTTTTTAACGATTATTTGCCAATTGCGGCACCAAGAGAATTTACCATTGAGCTTTAGCAGTACTCAGCCTTCACCAAACCGTCGAATGCTTACTCCCCACTGGC
>NZ_JAVRBF010001317.1:0-246 GCF_032436805.1 Streptomyces sp. P17
CTGATTTGGTTGTTCAGGAGAAGTATAGAAAACGTTCGTACGTTATGTATGCCATCTATTTTTCTATAGGGGTTTTAATCTCTGCACTGCTGTACGGTTTAATCGCCTATTTACCGGGTCTTCAAGCTCAGTCTTATGCGCAATCTAGGTTAATGCCAATATTAAATAGTAGTGAAAAAGTGATGTTATTCGAGCAGGAAAACTCACCCGCAAAAATTAACCAACTATCTATTGATATCGTACCTT
>NZ_JAVRBF010001318.1:0-246 GCF_032436805.1 Streptomyces sp. P17
GTTGCAGCAATGATGTATGATCGAATGTTCTTGGGCAATAAGACCACATGGACTGATGAATATGAAGAACATGAGCTATTCGATACTGCCAGTAGGGAGCAGATCAGCATCTTCAATGCTATTGATCATGTTAGCTGTAACATCCCTGGCACAGATGATTATGTGATTATTGATGGGATTGGAGTGGATGTAATGTGTGAAGCTATTTATCAGGCCATCAAGGCGAAGGAGATGATTAATGTCAGT
>NZ_JAVRBF010001319.1:0-246 GCF_032436805.1 Streptomyces sp. P17
TATAACCGGCCAAGAATTGGCCGGTTATATAATTTTTTAAATCTGTATTTTGATAATTTTTGCCATCAGAAGGAATCATTTGTTTTTGCTCACCTGTTATCTTTTGTAAAGCTAAGTCTGCATCAATATGTACCCTTAACCCAGAAAGAACAGGCAAACCCATTATCCATAATCGTTGACCTTCTTGATAACTACCTACCCTACCTCTAGATGAAATCGGTCTAGCAGAAAAAGTCAAAAAGCGTC
>NZ_JAVRBF010001320.1:0-246 GCF_032436805.1 Streptomyces sp. P17
TCTCCAGTACATGCCATCCCCAAGCTTTGTATTTCATGGCCACATCTTCTGTAGTCACTTCTTCCACTGTAGAAGATAACTGCACATCGTTCGAGTCATAAAACATGATCAAGTTGTCAAGGCCCAGATGTCCTGCGATCCTACCTGCACCCTGCGATACTTCTTCTTGTATACCTCCGTCTGAGATATAAGCATAAATTGTTTGGCTCATCACCCAGCCGAGTCTTTGCTCCAGGAACTTTGCTG
>NZ_JAVRBF010000093.1:0-22221 GCF_032436805.1 Streptomyces sp. P17
GTGTTCGTGGTCGGTGTGTGAGGCGGGCGCGATGACCAGCCATTTCCCCGACAGGTCCGGCTGCTCCGCAGAAACCTCCAGCGGCTGCCACGTGATCTGGTAGCGCCACTCGCTCACCGCCGCGTATTCCCGCCGCGTACGCCACCACTGCGAGATGACAGGCAGCGCGTCACTGATCAGGCTCCGCTCCTGAGGGCCGGCGAGCCCCAGCAGTCCGGCGAGTTCCTCGGAGTCCTCCCGCTCCACGAGACGCCAGAAGCGCTCCTGCTCCGGGTCGGCGGCGACGCCGGCCGAACCGTCCGTGTCGTCGTCGCCCGGGAGTACGACGCTGGTGTCGGCGGCAGGCAGCAGCGGGCCCCAGTCGAGGTCTACGCCGGCGGCCCAGACCTGGGCCGCGCTGGTCTGCAACCGCTCCAGCCCACCGTCGTCGCGCCGCAGCGTGCCGGTGACGGTCACCTCCTGCCCCTGCTCCGCCGCGCTCTCCCCGATGCCCATCACCAGCACCGGATGGGCGCTGGACTCGATGAACACACCGGTACCGGCGGCCAGCAGCGCTCGCGTGGCGTCCTGGAACCGCACCGGCTCGCGCAGGTTCCGGTACCAGTACGCGGCGTCCATCCGCGCCCCGTCCGCGACCTCGCCGGTCACCGTCGAGTACATCGGTATGCGGCCCGCCGACGGGGTGAGCCCGGTGAGCCCACCCAGGATCCGCTCGCGCACCGCCTCCACATGCGGGGAGTGCGAGGCGTAGTCCACGGGAATGCGCCGCACGCGCAGCCCGCGCTCGTCACCGGCCGCCATGAACTCCAGCGCCGCCTCCACATCACCGGCGACCACCGTCGAGGACGGTCCGTTGACCGCGGCGATCCACAACCGTCCGGCCCACTTCTCCAGCACCTCCTCGGTGGTGGCGACCGGCGCGGCGACCGACAGCATCGCGCCTCCGCCGGCGATGTCCACGATCGCCGCGGACCGGGAGACCACGACGCGCACCGCGTCCTCCAGGGACAGGATCCCGGCCACGCAGGCCGCCGCGATCTCGCCCTGCGAGTGACCCACGACCGCGTCGGGGACCACACCCATCGACTCCCACACGCGGGCCAGGCCGACCATGACACTGAACATCAGCGGCTGGACGACGTCCACCCGCGCCACGTCCGCGGCCCCCGGCGCGCCGACGAGCACGTCCAGCAGTGACCAGCCCGCCAACTCCTCGACGATGGCCGAGATCCGGGCGACGACGCCAGCGAACTCCGGGCAAACCGTGAGGAGTTCACGGCCCATGCCCAGCCACTGCCAACCCTGCCCGGGGAACACCAGCGCCACCCGCGTGCCGCCGGATGCCGCCCGACCCGAGACGGCGCGGCCCGTCGTCATGCCCGACGCCGCCATGTGATCCAGTGCGGTCAGCAGGGCCGAGTCGTCCTTGCCGACGACCGCCAGCCGGTGCCGGAGCGCCGGGCGGGCCAGCAGCGCGCGGCCCACCGCGGTGGAGCCGGCACCTGATTCCCGTACGAAGGAGGCCAGTTCACCCGCCCTGGCGCGCAGACCGGTTTCCGTGTCGTCGGAGAGCGTCCAGGTGGTGGCCTGCGGGGCCGGGAAGTCCCGGTACCAGTAGTCCTGATGCTCCCAGGGGTAGGCCGGCAACTCGACTGGCGGGCGGGCCGGGCCCGCCGGCGCGACCGGGCGGTGACCGGCGGCGAACAGCTCGGCCGCCAGGAGCCCGGGCGTGGAGTCCTCGGCCAGGACGTCCACCGTGAGGTCGCACCACACGGTGGACTCCTCCTCGGCTCCCACGCCCAGGTCGCCGCCGATGCAGCGGCGCAGCGCGTCGCCCGACGTCAGCCGACCCGAGGCCCAGGCGGCGGTGACCGCGCCGACGCCCTCACCCACCGCGTCGTCGACCGTCACGCCGTACGAGCGCAACGCCTCGGTCGCGGCGGCCTGATGACAGAACGTCAGAGCGGGGCCGTCGAGCTCTTCCCTTCGCGCCCCGTCGAGCGTGTCGAGCAGGCGCAGGTACTCGTCCAGGGCCCTGCGGTACGCCGGGGAGACGGTCGCCCAGCGCTCTAGCGTCGCACGAGCGGGCAGGCGGTCGCCGAAGCGCAGGGCCACCGTGGCCCGCGCCCCCCGCTCGGCCTGGCCGGAGCGCGTGGTGGGACCGGCCTCGCCGAACGCGGCCTCCTCCAGCCCGGCCGCGAGCGACTGGGCGTCGGGGCCCACCACGGCGAGGCGGTGTTCCAGCCAGGCCCGCCGATGGGTGGCCGTGAAGATCAGGTCGTCCAGCCGCTCGGGCAGGGTGTCAAGACGCTCGGCGGTGCGCAGCGCCACGGACCGCAGCGCGGACGGGGTCGCGGCGCTGACCACCAACACGCGCTCGTGCACCTCGTCGTCCGGCGCCACGGGCGGCAGTACCGGGCCCCGGTACTGCTCGACGAGGACGTGGGCGTTGCTGCCGCTGAAGCCGAACGCGCTCACGCCGGCGCGCGCCGGCCGGGCGTGCTCGGGCCAGGGCCGCGGCTCGGGCACCAGGGCGACGGGCAGCCGGTCCCAGTCGATGCGGGTCGACGGCTTCTCCACCAGATGCGGGGGCAACTCACCGTTGCGCAGGGCGAGTACGACCTTCAGCAGACCCACCGCGCCCGCCGCCGCGCCCAGATGGCCGATGTTGGCCTTGGCCGAGCCGATGAGCAGCGGGTGCTCCGGGGCGCGGCCCGCGCCGAGGGACTCGGCCAGCGCGGACACCTCGATCGGGTCGCCGAGCGGCGTGCCGGTGCCGTGGGTCTCCACGTAGTCGACCTCGTGCGGTGCCCAGCCGGCCCGCTCGACGGCCTTGCGAACGACCTCGACCTGCGCCACCGGGTTGGGGACGGTGAGGCCTCCGGAGGCGCCGTCCTGGTTGACGCTGCTGGCGCGCAGCACGGCGTGCACCTCGTCGCCGTCGCGTACGGCCGCCGACAGCGGCTTGAGCACCAGGACCACGGCCCCCTCGCCGCAGGCGAACCCGTCGGCGCTCTCGTCGAACGTCTTGCACCGGCCGTCCGCCGCGAGGGCGTTGCTGCCCGCCATGGAGGCCATCAGCGGGCTGGGCGCGACGATGGCGCTGGCCCCGCCGACGACGGCGACCTCGCAGTCGCCGGTGCGCAGCGCCTGGCAGGCCAGGTGTACGGCGGTCAGCGCGGAGGAGCACGCGGTGTCCACGGTCATGCTGGGACCGCGCAGCCCGAGGATGTACGACAGCCGGCCGGCCAGCGCGGCGAACGACGTGCCGGTGCCGTGGTAGAGGTTCAGGCTCTCGCTGTCCATGTCCCGGGCGACCAGAAACTGGTAGTCCGCCATGGACAGACCGGCGTACACGCCCACCGGGCGGCCCTCGAGGGTGTCCGGCGGGCAGCCCGCGTGCTCCAGGGCCTCCCAGGCGCCTTCGAGGAACAGCCGTTGCTGCGGGTCGAGCAGCTTGGCCTCGCGCGGGGAGATCCGGAAGAACGGCGCGTCGAAGGACGCGATGTCGTCGAGGTAGGAGCCGGGAAGGGCGGCCACGTAGTCGAGTTCGGCCCAGACGGGGTCGCGCAGACGGTCTTCGGGGAAGTCCCCGTGGACGCCCTTGGCGCCGTGCAGCAGTTCCCAGAACTCCTGCGGTGTGGACGCGCCGGGCACCCGGCAGCTCATGCCGATCACGGCGATGCCCTCGTCGGCGGAGTGATCGTAGGCGGTGGGGGCGGGGGAGGGCGTGGGATCGGCCAGAGTGCCCACGGCCGCGGTCGCAGTCACACCCGTGGCCGCCGCAACGCCCGCGTCCGACGGCTGCGGCACCAACCCCGCCAGATGTTCCGCCAGTTCGTTCACCGTCGGATGCTCGAAGATGACGGTCGTCGGCAGGGAGATGCCCAGCCTTTGCTCCAACTGGGTGCGCAGCGCCACGGCGGTGGCCGAGTCGAGCCCCTGCTCGAAGAGGCCGCGTCGACGGGCCACGGGCTGGTCCTGGCCCAGGCCCAGCAGCTCGCGGACGATCCCGGTGAGCAGCTCACCGAGCCGTCCGACATCGGCGCCGGAGGCGGCAGCACGGGCCGGGACGGGCTGCGGTGCCACGGAGGCGGCGGCCGGAGCGGGCGGCGGGGTGGCGACAGCCGGCGCCGGGACGGGTGTCCCGCTCGGCACGGCGTACATCTCGGACGTCACCTGCCCCTGCTCGTCCAGCAGCGACACTCGGATCCGGGCGGGCGCCGTGCCACTGACGGCGGGCGCGGTGCGGGCGGGATCGGTGACGCCCTGGGCGCCGCGTTCCACGCCGGGCAGCCAGTATCGTCCGCCGCCCCAGGAAGGGACGGGCAGCGTACGGTAGCGGCTCGGGCGTCCGGTGACCGCCGACCAGGACACCGGGACGCCCGCGGTGTGCAGCCGGGCCAGCGCCCGGTGCGCGCCGAGCGTGCCGGGGGTGTCCTCGTCGAGCAGCGCGAGAGCCGGCGCCTGCCGGTCGCGCAGTCGCTGTGCCTCGGTGAGCGTGGCCGTCAGAACGGGGTGCGGGCCGATCTCGACGAGCGGGCGGTCCTCCTGGGCCAGCAGATCGTCCAGGGCGGGCCACAGGAGTACGGGGGCGGTGAGCGCGCGGGCCCAGTAGGCCGCCGTGAGCAGCGGGGAGTCGGTGCCCGCCTCGACGGTGGACGGCATCCGCACGCCGGGCGTCACCGGGGTGAGCGAGGCCAGCTCGTCCTCCAGGCGCGGCGCGAGGTCCGCCGCGAGTGGGCCGTAGGCGGCGATGCCGCCGTCCAGCGGACGGCACGGCAGCCCACGCGCCGTCAGCGCCTGAACGGCCCGCTCGGCCTCCTCGCGAGCCCCGGCGATCACCAGCGACTCGGGCCCGTCGACGGCGACCACGGCGACCGTCCCGCCGGCCGACTCCAGGACCTCGGTGACGGTGTCCTGTGCACCGGAAACCGCGAACCGCGCGCCACGATCGGCGACTTCGTCGAGCGCGGCGGCCAGGCGCAGGACGACCGTGGTGGCGTCTTCCAGGGTGAGCGCGCCGGCCACGGCGGCAGCGGCGACCTCACCCGGTCCCTGGCCGACGACCGCCGCCGGGACGACGCCCCGGGAGGTGAGCCAGCGAGCCGCGGCCACCTGGGCGGCGAAGGCCACGGGCAGCCGCGGCGACGGGTGATCCGCGCGCAGCGCTTCGAGCAGCGACCAGCCGGCCTCGGCGTGGATCAGCTCCGCGAGCGTGTCCAGGACCTCACGGACCTGCGCGTCGTCCTCGTAGAGGTCCATGACGCGGCCCGGCCGCCCGGTGCCGTGACCGGAGAAGACGAACACCGGGCCGGGTGCGCTCTCGGGGTCCGGGACATGGCCCGAGACACCCTCGCCCGGCGCGTCGAGGGCGCGCAGGATCTCCTCGCGGTCCTCGGCGACCACGACGTGGCGGTGTGCCTCGTGGGTGCTGCGGGTGGTGGTCGAGGCCGCGAGGTCGGCGAGGTCGGCCTCGTCGGTCAGCTCCGCCAACTCCCGCAGCAGCGCTACCTGTTCGGTCAGACCGGCGGCCGTGGACGCCGAGGCGGTCAGCGTGTACGGACGGCCGGCGGGACGCTCGACGGACGCCTGCCCGGGTGTGGGCGGCGCCTCCACGACGACGTGCACGTTGGTGCCGCTGAGTCCGAAGGCGCTGACGCCGGCCCGGACCGGCCGGTCCGCCGGGGCGAGCGGGGTGTTCTCGGTCGGCACGGTGACCGCGCCGCCGCGCCAGTCGACACGGGGGTTGAGCCGTTCGACGTACGGCTGCCGGGCCACTGTGCCCGAGCTGACCATCCACACCGACTTCAGCAGGCCGCCGATGCCGGCTGCCGCGTCCATGTGCCCGAGCAGCGCCTTGTGCGAGCCGATCAGCAGCGGGTTGTCCGCATCGCGCCCCTCGCCGTACACCGAGCCGATCGCGTCGACCTCGATGACATCGCCGATGGCCGTGCCGGTTCCGTGCGCCTCGACGTAGTCGACGTCGGTGGCGGCAAGGCCCGAGCGGCGCAGCGCCGTGCGCAACAGGTCCGCCTGGGCGACGGCGTTGGGGACGGTCAGGCCGAGGCTGGTGCCGTCGTTGTTGGTGGCCGAGCCGCGGATCACCGCGTGGATGCGGTCCTGGTCGGCCAGCGCGTCGGACAGCCGCTTGAGGACCACGACGCCCGCGCCCTCGCCACGCACGATTCCGTCGGCGTCCGCGTCGAACGGCCGGCAGCGGCCGGTCGGTGAGATCGCCCCGACCTGGCTGAGGAAGACACTGATGTCCGGGGTGATGAGCAGGCTGACACCGCCTGCCACGGCCGTGTCGCACTCGTCGGCACGCAGGCTCTGGCACGCCTGGTGCACCGCCAGCAGCGAGGAGGAGCACGCCGAATTGACCGTGCTCACCGGGCCGTTGAGGTCGAAGGAATAGGCGAGCCGACCGGCCGCGAAGCTGGCCTCCAAGCCGCTGACATGATGCCGGCCGATGTCGTCGATGCCGAGGGTGCGCGCGTGCAGCAGCTCGTAGTCCCGGGCCAGCACGCCGAGGACGACGGAGGTCCGGGTCCCGCGCCACTCCTCGCGTGTGCGGCCGGCGTCCGCCATCGCCTCCCACGCGACCTCCAGCACGAGGCGCTGCTGCGGGTCGAGCAGGCTCGCCTCGCGGGGGCTGATCCCGAAGTAGTGGGCGTCGAAGCGGTCGATGTCGTCGAGGAAGGCCCCCCGCCCGTTGGAGATGCCGCCGGGCCGGCCCGCCCGCTCGGCGTGCTCGGGTCCCCACCGGTCCGCCGGTACGTCCGAGAAGACGTCCGTCGCCTCGGTCAGCAGCCGCCCGAACGCGTCGAGGCTTCTGATCCGGCCGGGGAAGCGGCATCCCACACCGACGACGGCGATGGGCTCCATCATGTCGTCGGACTGCTTTCCGTTGCCGGAATCGGTGCTCATCAGTTCCCTCCGATTGGGCAGGACCCGGAAGTGGGAGAATCCGTCGGCGCGGGACTTCATCGGCGCAGGGCGACGGCCCGGCGATGCTATGAACGGCCGTCAGGGGGTGTCAGCCCCTATCCGCCCCCTAAAGACCGCCCGCCCGCGAAACCGGGGCGGGGCTCTGCCGGCAGGGCCGCTTCTAGGGGTGGCTACGGGTACCGGTGGCGGCCCCGCGCTCGCGAAGCTGGAAGGAACGGTCTGCGCGTTCGCCGGCCCGACGGCCGCGCAGGCACTCGGCATCCGCGCCGAGGTCCTTACACACGCGAGGAGTCCGCAGATGCAAGGGAAGGTCGCAGTCGTCACCGGCGCAGCCGGCGGCATAGGGGCGGCGGTGGTCCGCGCGCTCGCCGAGCAGGGCGCGACGGTCGCGGCGGTCGACATCACGGCGGGCGGACTGGACGTCCTGGTCAAGGAGTTGGACGCCGACGGGCTGACCGCGCACGCCTTCCCGGCCGACGTCTCCGACCTCGGCCAGGTGCGCGCGGTCGTCGCCGGGATCGAGCGGCGGCTCGGCCCGGTCGACCACCTGGTGAACGCGGCCGGAGTGCTGCGTCCGTCCGGCGTCGACGCCATCACGACGGCCGACTGGAACGACACCTTCGCGGTGAACTCCACCGGCGTGTTCCTGATGTCCCAGGCGGTCGTGGAGGGCATGGTCGCCCGCTCCTCGGGGGCCATCGTCACCATCGCCTCCAACGCGGCCGGCACCGCCCGCACCCACATGGCCGCCTACGCGGCGTCCAAGGCCGCGGCGATCGCGTTCACCAAGTGCCTCGGCCTGGAGGTCGGCCGGCACGGGGTGCGCTGCAACGTGGTCAGCCCCGGCTCCACCGACACCGACATGATGCGCACCCTGTGGTCCGGCGCCGACGGCGCGCAGAACGCCATCGACGGCTCCCTCCCGGCGTACAAGGTGGGCATCCCGCTGCTGAAGATCGCCCGTCCCCGGGACATCGCGGACGCGGTGGTCTTCCTGCTCTCCGACGCGGCCGGGCACGTCACCCTCCAGAACCTCACCGTCGACGGGGGCGCCACCCTCGGCGTCTGACGCCCGATCAGCAACAGGAAACCGGCCGTCCCGCGCACAGCGGGACGGCCGGTTCTCCGTAGGGGGCCGGTCAGTTGGTGTTCATGTTGCCCTGCCCGAAGCCGACCGTCCGTGTGTCGGTGTCCGTGGACGATCCCTCCAAAGGCACGTAGGGGACGGCCCGTTCGGCGGCCGCCCGGTAGCGGCCCCAGTCCGCCCGGCCCACCGCGGCAGACGCCCCGGAGAGGTCCGGTACGGCCCAGACGGCGTCCAGCAGCCGGCCGACCGGGATGGGATGCAGGCCCGAGGCCGCTAGCTCCGCGACACCGCCGCCTGCCGCCCCCTGCCACGGCCCGCAGGCCACGCTCAGCGCCGCCGTACTGGCCGTACGCCGCCTGAAGGCGAGTGCGTCGGCGTACTCGGCCGCCGCCGTCGCCACCGCCGCACCCGCACGGCCCGGAAGGGTGGCGAGCGGCGAGCACAGGAGCAGGAAGTCGAGGTCTCCGGCCTGTTCGTCGAGCAGCCGGGGAACAGCCGTGGCCTGCTCCAGCGCCTGCTCGAACCCGGCGCCGTCCCAGTCGGCCAGCGCCCGCTCGGGCGTCTCGGACGCCAGACGCACCACGCCCCGCACGGCGGGTCCGGCGCTCAGCGCCGAGGCGACCTCGGCCGGGTCGTCGGCGACCCGCGCCACCGAGCCGGCCCCCCGCGCGGTGAGCCAGTCCGCCGCCGCGAGCGCCTCCGGGCCGTCCCCGACGACGAGATAGGCGGCGTCTCCGCGGATCGCGGGCCCGGCGGCCCCGACGTCGAGCGGCCGCGTCCGCAGCCGCGCCTCGTACCAGCGTCCGCCGCGCCACGACAGCCGGCCCGACCCCGCCAACTGTGCGGCGCGGCCCAGCAGTTCGGCAGCGTCCGGCAGGGGTTCGGCGGCGGTCAGCTCGACGGACACGCAGGGCAGCTCGGGGTGTTCCCAGGCGGTCGTGCGGGCCAGCGCGGGGACGAGCCCGGCCTGCGGATCCGTGGTGCCGGAGCAGAGCACGAAGGCGGGCCGTTCCGTCGCACAGGCGCGCAGGAAGCCGCGTACCACCTGCGAGACGGCGGTGGTCTCGTCGTGCAGCAGCAGACCGGCGACCGTGGTGCCGCGTTCGGCGAGTTCCTTGCGGACCTGCTCGAACGCGTCCTCCGCCGCCGCGTCCAGCGGCAGCACCCCGTCATCGGCGCCGTCCGGCTGCGTGGCGGCTGCCAGCACGAAGGCGGGCACTCCGGCCAGCGCGAGCTGTTCGCGCCACTGTTCCGCGGCGGCGGTGTCGGCGCTGTGGATCAGCCAGCTGCCGTCGCGCGCGCCGGGCACCGCCGTGCGCAGGGCGCCCGCGAGGGGCTGCCAGTGCAGTTCGTGCGCCATGAGTCCCACGGCGGCCGTCGGCGACTGTTCGTCCTCGGCCGGCCGCAGCCGCAACCCCTCGGCGACCAGCAGCGGTTCGCCCTGCTCGGAGGTGACCTCAAGCGTGACCGAACCCTCCGGGCGGCGCTGTGCCGTCACCCGCGAGGCGGCCGGCAGCGAGCCGTGCACCGTGATCCGGTCGATCGAGGCGACCGTGCGCAGCACCGGCGCCGGATCGTCCTCGGCCGCCAGCGCCGCGATCCGCAGGACCGTCTCCAGGAGCGCGGGAGGCAGGTGCCAGGGGCCGGCGGCGGTCGCGGTGTGCTCCACGACCGCTTCGGCGCGTCCGGGGCCGGTGTACAGCGCGGTGACCCGGCCCGCCGCCTGCTCCTGCGGTACGCCCAGCCGCCACAGCCGCCGGTGCCACTGCTCGGGGTCCGATTCCTCGGGCCGGTCGCGGTCGTCGGCGCGCTCGGCGTCCGGGCCGCCCACCCGTGCGGTGAACGACGGCTGCCACCCGGCGCCCGCGCGCACGAAGCCCCGTACCCGCTCGCCGCCTTCCTCCTCCTCGCCGACCGTCTGAAGAACGAGCGGTGCGTCGGCGGGCAGTTCCGGTACGGCGTGCAGGCGCACCTCGCGCAGGGTGCGCGGGGCGTCCTGCGGGGCCCGGCCGTGCCGGGCCGCCGCCAGCGCCCAGTCGACGAGGGCGGCGGGGGAGAGCAGCGCGGTGCCGTGCACACGCGGCAGCGCGGCCCCGGCCGGGGTACCGTCGGCGACCCGTCCGCCGAACCGGCGTTCGCCCGTGCCGGCCAGCTCGATCGGAGCACCCAGCAGCGGGTGGGCCGCGGCCCCCGGCAGCGGCTGCGGGGCGGCACCGTCGGGCGGCACCAGCCAGTGGCGCCGGCGCTGGAAGGGGTAGGTCGGCAGGTCCACGCGCCGGGCCGTGTGGCCTTCGAGGGCCGGTTCCCAGTCCACGGTAACCCCGTCGGCGTACAGGGCGGCCAGGGCGGACAGCAGCGCCCGCGGCCCGTCGTCCGGCTCGTCGGATCCGGTCAGCAGGCTTACGGGCAGCAGGGTCCGTCCGGGCTCGCCCTGGCCGGCGGCGGCGCGGGCGACCAGCGGGGCGAGCGCGGCCCGCGGATCGAGGTCCACGAACCGGCTCACGCCCCGGGCGAGCAGAAGCCGTACGGCGTCGACGAGACGGCTGGGCTGCGTCAAGCGCCCGGCCCAGAACTGCGCGTCCGCCAACTTGCGTGCGGTGACGGCCTGTCCATCGCTTCCGGAGACCAGGGGCACGTTCGGCTCGGCCGCCGACAGCTCGGCGACCGCGCTCCTCAGGGCAGCGGGGTCGACGGTCCGCACGACATGGGTCTGCTCCAGCGCGCGGACGCCACGGCCCTGGGCCCGCAGGCGTTCGGTGAGGGCGGCGATCGCGTCCGTCGGCCCGGTGAGGACCGTGGCGTCCGGCTCGTCCATCGCGGCGACGACGATGTCGCCCCCGGCCACCTCCGTCTGCTCGCGCAACTCGTCCTCTCCGGCCCGCACCGACACCGACGCGACAGACGCGAGACCCGCGCAGGGCTCCCCATCCGCCTCCCGGGCCAGGGCCGTTGCCAGGACGCAGGCGTCGTCCAGGCCGAGCGCCCCGGCGGCGTGCGCGGCGGCGACCTCACCGAGGCCGAACCCGGCCACCTGCCGGGGCGCCGCCCCGAAGGCGGTCAGCAGCCGGTGCAGGGCCACTTGCAGCGCGAACCCGGCGAGGCGGGAGGCGGCAGGGGAGGCGTAGGGCCGCGCGGCGTCGAGCAGTGCGGCGCGTACCGATCCGTCCAGCCGCTCACAGACCTCGTCCAGCGCACGGGCGAACAGCGGGAATGCCGTGTACAGCCCCAGCGCGCCGCCGGGCCGCGCCGGGGAGCCGCCGCCGAACAGCAGCGCCGCGTGGCCGCGCGGGTCGGCAGCGCCCTGTACCGCACCGGCGTCGGTGTGCCCGGCGGCGAGCGCGTCGAGGCTCGCCAGCAGTTCCTCGCGGTCGCCGCCGACGACGACGGCCCGGTGCCGGAAGGCGGGACGGCCGCGGACCAGGGCGGCCGCCGTATCACGGGGATCGGCGTCGCCGACCGCCTCGCGCAGCCGTGCCGCCAGCTCGCGCAGCGCCGCCGGCGTGCGCGCGGACAGTGGCCAGGCCACCGGCGCGGCGGGGGAGGGGGCCGGCTCGGCGCTCTCCTCGGCGGGGGGCTCCTCCAGGACCAGGTGGGCGTTGGTCCCGCTCAGGGTCAGACAGGACACGGCGGCCCGGCGCACCCGGTCACCGGCCGGCCAGGGGCAGGCCTCGGTGGCCAGCTCGACCGTGCCGGACGACCAGTCGGCGTGCGGCGTCGGCGCGTCCACGTGCAGCGTCGCCGGGACCCGCTCATGGCGCAGCGCCATCACCAGCTTGGTGATGCCGGCGATCGCGCCGACCGTCTGCGTGTGGCCGATGTTGGACTTCACCGAGCCCAGCAGCACCGGATGTTCGGGGGAGTGCTCGCTGCCGTAGACGGTGATGACGGAACTGGCCTCGACGCCGTCGCCGAGGGTCGCGCCGACGCCGTGGCCCTCGACCACGTCGACGCTCTCGGCGGACAGCCGGGCGTCGGCCAGCGCCTGCCGGATGACCCGCTCCTGCGCCTGGCCGCGCGGAGCGGACATGCCATTGGTCGCGCCGTCCTGGTTGATCGCCGAGCCCCGGACGACGGCGAGCACCGGATGACCGTTGCGCCGCGCGTCCGAAAGCCGCTCCAGCAGCAGCATCCCCGCGCCCTCCGACAGGCTCACCCCGTCGGCGGCGGCCGCGAACGACCGGGAACGGCCGTCCGGGGACAGCTTCCCGGTGCGGCGGAACTCCAGCAGCGTGGTCGGCAGCGACATCACCGCGGCCCCGCCGGCCAGCGCCAGCGTGCACTCGCCGTTGCGCAGCGCCTTGCACGCCAGATGCACCGCCACCAGCGAGGACGTGCACTGTGTGTCCACGGTGACGGCCGCGCCCAGCAGGCCCATCAGATAGGCGACCCGGCCCGAGCCGGCGCCCACCGAGTTGCCGAAGCCGAGATAGTCCTGGATGTCCGGGCCCGGGGGCTCGCGCAGCAGCAGCGGGTAGCCCGCGAATTGGAGGCCCGCGTACACCGCCGTACGGGTCTCCTTGGCGGACGTCGGGTCGATCCCGGCCCGTTCGAACGCCTCCCACGCGGTCTCCAGCAGCAGCCGCTGCTGCGGGTCCGTGGCCAGGGCCTCGGCCGCCTCCATGCCGAAGAACTCGGCGTCGAACTCGTCGGCGTCGTGCAGGAACCCGCCCTGCAGCCCCGGCAGGGAGCCGGCCAGGTTCCAGCCCCGGTTCTCCGGCAGCCCGGACAGCGCGTCCTCGCCGCCGTCGACCAGCCGCCACAGGTCCTCCGGCGAGCGCACGCCGCCGGGGAACCGGCAGCCGATCCCGATGATCGCCACCGGCTCGTGGTTCTTCGCCTCCTCGGCCGCCAGCCGCCCGCGTGCCTGGCGCAGTTCGGCCGTCGCCTTCCGCAAATACCTCTGAAGCTTCTCTTCGTCCGCCATGGGGCGCTGGGCTCCTCAGAACAAGGCGGCCCCCGGCCGGTGCCGTGGCGTCGGGCGCGGCACCGGCCGGGGGCCGCCGGGGTCGGTTCGGGGTGTGCGGTACGTCAGCTCACAGCTCCGAGAGCGGCGTCAGATGGCAGTCCTGGATGTCGTACAGCTTCCATTCACCGTTGACCTCGACGTACGCCTCCAGCTTGAAGTGGCGCTCGTCGATGGGGACGTAGGAGTCCTTGGAACGGGTGCGCACGCCCACCTCGCCCAGCACGTGCTCGCCGATGAACTCCAGGTGGTCGCCCTGCCAGCCGACCGACGTGGAGACGCCGAGCGTTCCCAGGGTGTCCACGTAGTACGACTCGAAGTGCTGGTCGACCTCGCTCCAGCCGATGATCCACTTGCCTTCGAGCTTCGGCGAGCCGTCCGCGTAGGTGGACTTCAGGTCCATCTGGTAGTAGTGCCCGCCCATGATGGGCTGGGTCAGCGCCTCCATCTTCACGCCGGTGTCGAAGGAGACGGTCATCCTGCCGAGCAGGAAGTCGAGTTCCTTCATTCGCGGGGAGACTCCCGTGTCCTTCTTCACCGGGCGGGCGGTGGGACGGTGGTTGTCGAGGTAGTCGGCGACCTTCTCGTCCTCGGCGGTCGGCGTGCTGTCGGTCATCGTTGGCTCCTCATGTCGTGCCGGGGTGAACAGGTGGTGGTCAGGCGCCCGGGCGGGCCGCGAGCTCGCGGACGGCCGAGGCGATGGTGCGTACGCTCTTCAGGTCCCGCGCGCTGATGCGTGACGGCGGGACCTTGACGCCCAGCTCGTCGTGGATGTGGTTGAGGAGCAGCACGGTGTTCAGGGAGTTGAGGACCCCCCAGGCGAGCAGCGGGGTGTCCACCTCCAGCTCGCCCTTCGGGTCACCGTCCAGGAATCGCTCCCGGATGAACTCGGTGATGGCCCGGGTGACCTCGTCGGTCCCGGTGACGTCGGTCATCTGACATTCCTTCCGATACGGTGCGAGGTCACTGGAGTGCGGCCGCCAGCGCGGCGCGGTCGGCCTTGCCGTTACGGGTGCGCGGCAGCTCGGCGGCGGTACGGAACTCGTCGGCGACCATGTAGCGCGGCAGGCGCTCGGCGCAGTGCCGGCGCAGCTCCAGCACGCCGACGTCCAGGCCCTTGGCGGGCACGACGAAGGCCACCAGGCGGGCCTCGATTCCGCTGCCCACGACAAGGGCCACGGCCTCGGCGACCGCAGGGTGCGCGGTCAACGCCGCCTCCACGTCGCCGAGTTCGATGCGGTGGCCGCGCACCTTCACCATGTGGTCGCGGCGGCCGACGTAGTCGAAGAGCCCGGGTTCGAGGACCCGCACCACGTCCCCGGTCGGGTACGGTCCCCGGTGCGGCTCGTTGCCCCAGTAGCCGAGCATCACCGTCGGGCCGTCGGTGATCAGCTCACCTTCCTCGCCGGGGCCGCAGACCTCGCCGTCGGGCCGCCGCGCCCAGACGCGGTCGCCGGAGCAGGCGACGCCGATCGGCACCGGCCGGTCGCGCTTCAGGTCCTGCGGCCGTACCTCGTGGAAGGTGCAGACGTTCGTCTCGGTGGGCCCGTACAGGTTCAGCAGCCGGGCCTGCGTCCAGCCGGCCAGCGCGCGCACCTGGGCGATGGGGAACGGCTCCCCGGCGAACAGCACCGCGCGCAGCCCGGCCGGCGGCTGTCGCTCCAGCAGCCCGCCCTCGCGCATCATCAGCGTCAGCGCGGACGGCACCGAATACCACACCGTGATCTGCCGGTCGTACAGGAACTCCACCAACTGTGCGGGCGCATAGGCGAGTTCGGCGGCGATCAGATGGACCGACGCGCCCGCGGAGAAGGCCGCGTACAGGTCGAGGACGGACAGGTCGAAGTTGAGCGGCGCGTGGTTGGCGAACCGGTCGGCGGGACCTGGGGCGAGCTCCTCGACCGCCCACTCCACGAACGCCAGGGCGTTGCGGTGGCTGATGCAGACGCCCTTCGGGGCGCCCGTCGAACCGGAGGTGTACAGGATGTAGGCGAGGTCGTCCGGATCCACCGGCTCGTCGATCCGCGCGTCCTGCGGCTCGTCCGTGCCGTGCTCCCGCGCCGCCGACAGCTCCGCGACGGCGATCTCACCGGCGAGCAACTCGCCCAGCGGGCCGGTGCGTTCCTCGGTGGTCAGCACCACCCGGGCCGCGCAGTCGCGGGCCAGCACCGCGACCCGGTGCTCGGGCGCCGAGCCGTCGGCGGGCACATAGGCGGCACCGAGCCGCAGCACCGCCTGCATCGCGGTGATCACCGCCGCGGACTTGTCGCCCCAGAGCACCACCCGGTCGCCCCGGCCCACGCCGAGCGCCCGCAGCCCGCGGGCCAGCCGGTCCGCCCTGGAGTCCAGCTCCGCGTACGTCAGTTCCCCGTCCGCGGCCACGATCGCCGTACGCTCGCCGTGCACCTTCGCCGCGTCGGCCACCAGTCGATGAAGAATCACAGTCCCAGGTCCTTCGCGATGAGCTCGCGCTGGATCTCCGTGGTGCCGGAGAACAGCGTGCTGGGCACCGAGTCGCGCAACTGCTCCTCGGCACCGCCGGCCAGATACCCCCGGCCGCCGAACAGCTGCACCGCGTCGGTGGAGTTGTGCACGGCCGCCTCGGAGACCGCGACCTTCGACAGGGCGACCGCGGCCACCGGGTCACGGCCCTCGTCCATCAGCCAGCACGCCCGGTACAGCAGCAGCTGGGCACTCTCCAGCCGCTGCCGCATCACCGCGACCTTGTGCGAGACGCCCTGGAACTCGCCGAGCCGGTGTCCGAACTGCCGCCGCTGTGAGACGTGTTCGACGACCTGCCCCAGCTGGCGCTCCATCATCCCGAGGTAGATCCCGAACAGGCAGGCCCGCTCCCATGCCATGGAGTGCTGGAAGACGGCCGAGCCCTGCCCCTCCTCGCCCAGCAGATACTCCTCGGGAACCGCGCACTCCTCGAAGTGCACCTGACCGGCCAGACAGCCCGTCAGCCCCATCTTCGGCAGCGGCGAGCCCAGGACCAAACCCGGCCTCCGGCTCGGCAGCCCGAACGCCGACATCCCGAGGAATCCGGCGTCCGGATCGGTCACCGCGTAGGTGACCACCACGTCGGCGACCGGAGCATTGCTGGCCCACGACTTGCGCCCGTCCAGGACGAACCCGGAACCGGCCCGCCGCGCGGCCGTGCGCAGCGCGCCCACATCCGAACCGGCCTCGTCCTCCGTCATCGCGTTCGAGGCGATCAGCTCACCCGAGGCCAGCCCGGCCAGCAGCTCACCGCGCGCCTTCTCGGACCCGAAATCCCGCACCGGCACCGCACAGGCCAGCAGATGCGCCGCCACCGCGAACGCCAGACCCAGGTCCGCGCAGCCACGGCCGAACGCCTGCAGACACAGCGCCGTGTCCAGTGCGCCCAGACCGCCCCCGCCCACATCGCGTGGCAGACACAGGCCGGTCAGCCCCAGCCGGCCGGCCTCCCGGAACGCCGCACGGGTGGCGTCGGGATCGTCCGTGCCCACCGGTCCTTGGCCCCAGCGGGCACTCGCTTCCTCGAAAATGGTGTCGCAGCGTTTCTGCTGCTCGAAAGAGACTCCGAAATCCATGGGTGAGGGGAACCTCATCGTGATGAGTCGCATTCACCGGAGACCCGGACGGGCGGCCGGATAAAGCGCCAAGCGGATGGTCGGGAATTTCGCGATCGCTCTTCCGAATGAGCGTCGGCACGCTTGAGCAGATTAGGTGCGGCCGTTCACGGACGTCACCCCCTACCGGCCCCTATCCCCGCCCCGCCGTTCGCGTCCCCACCCAACCGGCGGACTCGGTAGGGGTGTTCGGATCACCCCGGTCACCGGCGGCTCGCGCCCGGACGCGCAGGTTAGGGGTTCCGCGACCCGTCACCACCGGCACACCATGGGGCCCGCGCCCGGTCCGTCGTCCCCCGGTGCAATAAGGGCTGAATCCCACGGATCAACTTCGCGTATTCCGGCAGGTTCATCTGCGTACCGCGCAAGGAGACAATTGACATGCAGCGGCTGACCGACTCCTTTCCCTTTCCCGGGGAGAAGCAGTCAGCGGGGAAAAGGGCAGGGCAGCAGCCTGACTGGCAGGACCACGCCGACCTCGCCCGTATCCGCTCGGAACTCGCCGCCCGACCGGGCCTCGTCACCGCCGAGGACACGGCGGCCCTGCGCCTGTTGCTCGCCGATGTGGCGGCCGGCGCCGCCCACGTCATCCAGGCGGGCGACTGCGCCGAGGACCCCGACGAATCCACCGCCGACTACGTGGCCCGCAAGAGCGGACTGCTCGACCTGCTCGCCGCGACCATGCAGATGAACACCCACAGACCGGTGGTCCGCGTCGGCCGCATCGCCGGCCAGTACGCCAAACCCCGCTCCCGCCCCACCGAGACCGTCGGCGGGCGCGAACTGCCCGTCTACCGCGGCCACATGGTCAACAGCCCCGACCCCGACCCGCGGCTGCGCCGCCCCGACCCGTGGCGCATGCTCGACTGCTACCGCGCCGCCGCCGACGTCGTCGGTCACCTCGGCTGGACCGGCACCGACCGCCACTGGTCGCGCGCGCCGCGTGTCTTCACCAGTCACGAGGCCCTCGTCCTCGACTACGAGACACCCCTGGTGCGCCACGACGGGGACGGCAGGCTTCACCTCGCCTCCACCCACTGGCCCTGGGTCGGCGAACGCACCCGCTGCCCGGACGGAGCCCACGTCGCCCTGCTCGCCTCCGTGACCAACCCGGTCGCCTGCAAGGTCGGCCCCGGCATGACCGAGGACGGCCTGCTGCGCCTGTGCGCCCTGCTCGACCCGCACCGGGAACCCGGTCGGCTCACCCTCATCTCCCGCATGGGGGCCCCCGCCGTCGCCGACCGGCTGCCCCCCCTCGTCAAAGCGGTGCAGGCCGCCGGGCACCCCGTGATCTGGCTCTGCGACCCGATGCATGGCAACACCGTCACCACGCCCGCGGGGCTCAAGACCCGTCACCTCGACACCGTTCTGCGCGAGGCCGAGCACTTCCACTGCGCCGTGAGGTCCGTCGGAGGCGTGGCCGGCGGCCTGCACCTGGAGGTCACCCCTGACACGGTCACCGAATGCGTGAGCAGCGTCGACCGCGAGACACAGGTCGCCGAGAAGTACACCACCCTGTGCGACCCACGGCTCAACCCCGAGCAGGCCGTGTCCGTCGCCGCCTCCTGGACCGCGTAGCACCGCGCCCGACCCACCAGCCGAGGAAGACGATGCCAGGGATACCCCCCATCACCGACTACCCGATGCCGACCGCGGACCAGCTGCCTGCCAACACCGCGCACTGGACCGTGGACCCCGCCCGGGCCGTTCTGCTCGTCCACGACATGCAGCGCTATTTCCTGCGGGCCTTCCCCGAAGGCGGTTGCCGCGACACCCTCGTCGCCAACGCCGCCCGCCTGCGCCGACGCTGCGCCGGGCTCGGCGTCCCGGTCGCCTACACCGCCCAGCCGGGCGGCATGACCGAACAGGAACGCGGTCTGCTGAAGGACTTCTGGGGCTCCGGAATGACCGTACGTCCCGAGGACCGGCAGGTCCACGAGCGCCTGGCACCGGCCGACGGCGACTGGACCCTCGTCAAGTGGCGCTACAGCGCCTTCTTCCGCTCCGGACTCCTCGAACGCCTCCGCGCCGAGGGCCGCGACCAGCTCGTCCTGTGCGGCGTGTACGCCCACGTCGGTGTCCTCGTCACCGCCATCGAGGCGTACTCGCACGACATCCAGACCTTCCTCGCCGCCGACGCCGTCGCCGACTTCTCCGCCGAGCACCACCAGCAGGCCCTGCACTACGCGGCCGGACGCTGTGCCATGGTCCGTACCACCGACGACCTCCTGGCCGAACTCGGCGGCACACTCGCCGCTCATGCCGGCCACGCCGACCGGGGGAGCGCCTGGTGACGAAGCCCGCTGAGGAACTGCTGCGCCGGGTGCTCGCGGACGAGCAGCCGGCCTTCGTCCTGCTGCACCGCCCCGAAGCCTCCGGCAACGACCATCTCGACCTGCTGCTCGGCGACGTGTCCACCCCCGCCACCCTGGCCGAGCTCCCCGTCGCCGGCAGCCCGGCCACGCCCGGCACGGCCACCGCCGACCTGTTCGTGCTGATCCCCTACCGGCAGATCGCCGAACGCGGCTACGACTGCGTCGACGACGGAGCGCCGCTCGTCGCCCTGCACGTCACCGACCAGGCCGCCCTCCCCGTCGCCACCTTCCTCGACCACGTCCCGGACCGGCCCATCCAGGTCACCGGCGGCCACTTCGACACCGACGACACCGCCTACGCCGAGATCGTCCGCACGATCATCGACACCGAGATCGGCGAGGGCGAGGGCGCCAACTTCGTCATCCGGCGCTCCTTCGTCGCCGACATCAGCGACTACGAATCCGCCACCGCGCTCGTCCTCTTCCGCCGGCTGCTGGAGCGCGAGACCGGCGCCTACTGGACGTTCGTCGCGCACACCGGCGAGCGCACCTTCGTCGGCGCCACCCCCGAACGCCACATCACGCTCGACGACGGCATCGCGGTCATGAACCCCATCAGCGGCACCTACCGCTACCCGGCGGCCGGACCCACCTTCGAAGGCATGAAGGAATTCATCGCGGACCGCAAGGAGACCGACGAGCTCCACATGGTCCTCGACGAGGAACTCAAGATGATGGCCCGCATCTGCACCAGCGGCGGCCGCGTCTCGGGCCCCCACCTGCGGGAGATGGCGCGGCTCGCGCACACCGAGTACTTCATCGAGGGCCGCAGCGCACGGGACCCGCGGGACATCCTGCGCGAGACCCTGTTCGCCCCGACCGTCACCGGCAGTCCCCTGGAGAGCGCCTGCCGCGTGATCCGCCGCCACGAACCCGAAGGCCGCGGCTACTACAGCGGAGTCGCCGCCCTCATCGGTCACGACCGCCGGGGCAACCCCTCCCTCGACTCCGCCATCCTCATCCGTACGGCGGACATCGACCGCACCGGGCGCGTCTCCATCGGCACCGGCGCGACCCTCGTACGCCACTCCGACCCGGCCGCCGAAGTCGCAGAGACCTGGGCCAAGGCCTCCGGACTGCTGTCCGCGCTGATGACCGACACCTCCACGAGCTTCGCCGACCACCCCGAGATCGCCGGCGGCCTCGCCGACCGCAGCGGAACCATCGCCGCCTTCTGGCAGGCCGACAACCAGGACTACGACCGCCCCGACCCGCAGCTCGACGGCCGCCGCGTCCTCGTCATCGACGCCGAGGACACCTTCACCGAGATGATCAACCTCCAGCTCAGGTCGATCGGACTGGCAGTCACCGTGCGCCGCTTCGACGAGCCCTACGACTTCGAGGGCTTTGACCTCGTCGTCATGGGCCCCGGTCCGGGCGACCCCCGGGACGATGACAGCCCCAAGATCGCCCACCTGCGCGCGGCCGTACGCACACTGCTCGCCGAACGGCACGCCTTCCTCGCCGTCTGCCTCAGCCACCAGGTGCTCAGCCGCGAACTCGGCCTGCCGCTCGCCCCGTGCACGGTGCTCAACCAAGGCGTCCAGAAGGAGATCGAGCTGTTCGGCCGCACCGAACGGGTCGGCTTCTACAACAGCTTCACCGCCCTCAGCCGCGACGACAAGGCCGACTGCCCCGGCGTCGGCGTCGTGGAGATCTGCCGGGACACCGTCACCGGCGAGGTGCACGCCCTGCAGGGACCGCACTTCGCGTCCCTCCAGTTCCACGCCGAATCGGTGCTCACCCAGGACGGCGTACGAATCCTCAGCACCCTCGCGAAACGGGTGCTGGCGATGTAGACGCGATCTCCTGCCACCGCTTCCACGCGGCCGACCACTGACCCGGGCACCGATTTCTCAGGATCCTTCGAAAGGCTGGACTGATCTCCATGGCGGACGAGCAGAAGACCGTTGAATACCTTCGGCGTGTGACTGCGGACCTGCACAAGACGCGTCGGCGTCTGCACGAGGTCGAGTCCAGCATGATGGAGCCCATCGCGGTCGTCGGCATGGCCTGCCGCTTCCCGGGCGGCGTGCGCTCGCCCGAGCAGCTGTGGGACCTGGTTGCGGACGGCGTCGACGCCATCACCGACATCCCCGGCGACCGCGGCTGGCCGGACGACGTCTTCCACCCGGACCCCGAGCACACAGGCACCTCCTATGTCCGGCGCGGCGGTTTCCTGGACGATGTGGCGGGTTTTGACGCGGAGTTCTTCGGGATCTCCCCGCGTGAGGCGCTGGCGATGGACCCGCAGCAGCGGCTGCTGCTGGAGACGTCGTGGGAGGTGCTGGAGCGTGCGGGTCTGAACCCGCGGGCGCTGAAGGGGAGTTCGACGGGAGTGTTCGTCGGCGCCTCCACCTCCGCCTACATCCCCGACATGGACAACGTCCCAGAGAAGATCGCCGGTTTCACGATGGCCGGCAACCTGGCGAGCGTCCTGTCGGGCCGGGTGTCCTACTGCTTCGGCTTCGAGGGTCCCGCGGTCTCGGTCGACACCGCGTGCTCGTCCTCGCTGGTGGCGCTGCATCTGGGCGTGCAGTCCCTGCGGCAGGGGGAGTGCACTCTGGCGCTGGCCGGTGGTGTCGCCGTCCTCGCCAGTCCCACCCCCTTCGTCGAGTTCTCCCGTCAGCGGGGCCTCGCCCCGGACGGCCGCGCCAAGCCGTTCTCGGCCGACGCCGACGGCACCGCCTGGGCTGAGGGCGTCGGGATGCTGGCGTTGGAGCGGTTGTCGGATGCGCGGCGCAATGGGCACAGGGTGCTGGGTGTGGTGCGGGGTTCGGCGGTGAACCAGGACGGTGCGAGCAGTGGTCTTACGGCGCCGAACGGGCCGTCGCAGGAGCGGGTGATCCGGGCTGCGCTGGCCAGTGCGGGGTTGTCGGTGGCGGATGTGGACGCGGTGGAGGCGCACGGGACGGGCACGAAGCTGGGTGACCCGATCGAGGCGCAGGCACTGATCGCGACGTACGGCCAGGAGCGGGACGGAGGCGGTCCGGTCCGGATCGGGTCGGTGAAGTCCAACATCGGGCACACACAGGCCACTTCGGGCATCGCAGGCGTGCTGAAGATGCTCATGGCGTTGCGGCGGGAGGAGCTTCCGCGTTCGCTGCACATCGGTGAGCCGAGTCCGTTCGTGGAGTGGTCTGCCGGTTCGGTGGAGTTGCTGACGGAGGCGGTGGCGTGGCCGCGTGGGGAGCGGGTGCGGCGGGCGGGTGTGTCGTCGTTCGGGGT
>NZ_JAVRBF010001321.1:0-246 GCF_032436805.1 Streptomyces sp. P17
CGCCACATGCAGCGCGGGATCCGGCGGATGCAGCGGATAGTGCCGCCATTCCAAAGCGACCGCTTTCGGGTGGTCGGACTGCAGGCCCTTCATGATCGGAATGAGCATGGCCGTGTAGGGACAGGTGTAGCTGCCCCATATGATGAACCGCTCGGCCGCCGTGGCGGGACCGAGCAGCGGCGGCGGCGTCAATCCATCACCGGCGGGTTTGGATTTCGCGCTTGCGCGGGGCTTGGCGCTCAAGGC
>NZ_JAVRBF010001322.1:0-246 GCF_032436805.1 Streptomyces sp. P17
GTGCCCCAATCCGCTCACTTTCGGCTCAGGTCGCGATAATCCACCTGCCGGTGGAACTGGTAGGTGTAACCCTCGATGTTCGGCGCCATCACCGCGTCCTGGCTCGGCTGCCAACGCGGGATCTGCGGCATCAGCTCGAAGTGCATGGTGTTGAGCTCACGCCCCATGGCCTCGTACTTGGCCTTGTCCGGTTCGAAGCGCGCGGCCTGCGCAAGCTCGGTCAGCTTCGCATCATCGATCGAGGAA
>NZ_JAVRBF010001323.1:0-246 GCF_032436805.1 Streptomyces sp. P17
GCGTAACCTCGAACCGGCCCGCAGCGGCGGCGCCGGGGCCACGATCCTCAAGCGCCTCGAACGCGGCGACAATGCGGTCGCGCAACGTGCGAAACCATGCCGCAGCCTCGGCCCGCTCTGCCTGAATCTCCATAAATCTCTCCGTATTTTGGCGCATCGGCGCGATTGTGAAGCGACGTCAGGATCGCTATTCTGGCACCATCAGATAAAGGTCACGCCCATGGCTCGCAACCGCTCACATCTTCC
>NZ_JAVRBF010001324.1:0-246 GCF_032436805.1 Streptomyces sp. P17
ATAAGGTGCTCACTGGTTCATCTAAAGCTGACCTGAAAGTCGGCTATGTTGAGCCTTCTGTGTATGGTTCACAGATGGTTGTGTATGTCCCCAATTATGGGAGCATATTCTACAATCCTGAAGTGACCAGAGACAAGATCAAGCGATCCATGGACGGTCTGGTTGCTCACTTCGAGCAACGATATGTCGTACCGGGAGATAGCATCATCAAGTTTGCTGCTCACCCGGAAACACCAGAGGAAATAT
>NZ_JAVRBF010001325.1:0-246 GCF_032436805.1 Streptomyces sp. P17
CACACCGCCAGCCTGCCATACCCGGAAATCCTCCATCGCCATATCAACGGTTAAATGATGTTTAACCTGCGGGTGAACAATGCCGCCAAGCCAAAAGCTAAACAAAGCATCACGTGCCGCTACCCAGAGTTCAGGACGCTGCATGTGTTGCACAGAATAAAAAAATGCCGGATCAGGTTGCGTCATTATCCAATCGAGAAACACCATTCCTTGCACTTGTTGAGGTAAGCTCTCAGCGAGAGCAAC
>NZ_JAVRBF010001326.1:0-245 GCF_032436805.1 Streptomyces sp. P17
GTCGCGCCTTCGAAATGGCTAACTTCGCTTGGTGATAGTTGCCACCGAACCTCAGCAAGTTGCCGAGTATGAAATGTGCCGTTCCTATCGCGTACGATGCACCCGCTTCGGATGGAACCTCATCGTCCGGCAACAACTGGAGCAGTTCATTCCCAAAGCCCAATGCGGCGTTCCGATCACCTCTCTTACGAGCAAACTCCATCTTTTCCGCAAGAATGAGGGGACGCAAACCCAGGACTCCTGCC
>NZ_JAVRBF010001327.1:0-245 GCF_032436805.1 Streptomyces sp. P17
CGCGCGGTGCGTCGGGATCGGGCGTTGCCGGCGGGGCGACCTGACCTTTTTGCGGATCAGTTCCGATCACGGCTTTCGGTTTCGCGACCCGCGCCATTACGCCACCGCGTTCTGGATGAAGTAGCCCAGATCCTTGGCAACGATCAGTTCCTTCACCCGTTCGCCCACACGGATGCGATAGCCACCCTGAAGGCCGATATCGGGGTCTTCGATACGCCCCGAAATCCGCGCGCCATATTCGGCGG
>NZ_JAVRBF010001328.1:0-245 GCF_032436805.1 Streptomyces sp. P17
GCCGCGACCGTCAAGGTTACCTTCCCCTGAGCGATCAATTTTTTCCACGATCGGGTAGGTCTTTTTGGGTCAACCACTTCCTGGGAAAGATAAGCGGCAGCAGCGCGTAAGACTTCGTTTTCCATTTCCAGCTCACGGATCCGCTTGAGCGCTGCACTCATCTCCTTAAGCCACCACCGGATCACTCGACGAGCTCATCCCGTGATCTTTCAACCGGGCCTGCGTGGTCCATTTTTGTGACGATG
>NZ_JAVRBF010000230.1:0-709 GCF_032436805.1 Streptomyces sp. P17
ACACGAAGCCCGCCCGCCGTTACATCCAGCGTCGACCCCTGCGCTGCCAGATCGGTGCGACCCACGGCCCGGACCTCGTAGCGCACCCCACGGACGTCCGGCTGATCCGCGTCCCAGACCATCTGACAGGCCGCACGACGAGGGCGCCCCTGATCGTCTGATACGACTACACCACTGACCGCCCACCCCGGCACCGCCTCGGCCAGCGGCAGGGGCGTGCCGACAGGGACAGGGCTGCTGGGCAACAGGTCGCCCGGTGACCAGAGAACATCGGCAGCGTCGCGCTCGCGCAGTGATATCCGCTGGAGCAGCGTGCGCTGGTCATCGACCTTGCCCGACACCTCGAACACCTTGCTGGTGTAACCGTTGCGGGCACTGGTCCATGCCACAGCGTCCAGCGGCTCCAGCACCGCGAAGTCAGGCGGGACCGGCAAATCGTGCCGCGCCATGCGCCGCTCCTCCAGAAGCATATGCTGCATCTTTCGTTGCACCTGCCGGCGGTAAGGCACCGTCGGCAGCGACACCGAAGCGATCAGCCGGCGGCCCTGATCCAGCGCCTCGAACTCGGCCGAGTAGCGCGGGGGCGCCTCTTTCGCGGCCCATCGTTCGGCAGGCTCGGGGTATTGCGCGTGGACCGCGTTGTGCGTCTCGGCCAGAGACAAAAACGGGGTGAACTGGTGCTCGTCGGTGATGAGCAGATCATCATCTG
>NZ_JAVRBF010001329.1:0-245 GCF_032436805.1 Streptomyces sp. P17
GTGACGCTGTTCACGTAGCGGTCGCCGCAACGAACGAGGAACTCTTCCGGCTTGCTCTTCAGGAGGCCAAGCGCGCGACCCGTGAGCGTCACGGGACCGTTGGTGGCGACGACGTACGACTGCACCGCCTGAATCAGGTAGCTCACCCGACTCGCCGAGGCCTTGAACGTCTTCACGAGCGACGCCTGCGTCACGCAAGCGGCGGGTCGCGCGCCGACGGTCGGCCAGCCGCTCCAGCAGACGAC
>NZ_JAVRBF010001330.1:0-245 GCF_032436805.1 Streptomyces sp. P17
GGTCGGATAGGCCCGGCGTAACCTGCAGGCGCGAAGCATTGCTGCCCACCACCAATGGCTGGCCGGAGCCGATGAACAGGTTGTAGCTATTGTCATCCTGTGGCACCACGGTCACGCCAACGAACTCGGACAGCTTGCGCACGGCCTCTTCGCGAGCATCGAGCAGATCGTTCGGCGCACGTCCGTTGGCTGAAGCAATAGCAATGGCGTCGTTATAGCTGGCAATCGAAGTCGCCAGTTGATTG
>NZ_JAVRBF010001331.1:0-245 GCF_032436805.1 Streptomyces sp. P17
GGCAGGAAGGTAATGATGGACAACAGGTTGGTCATATCAGTGCGTGCCCTTCATCATCACCCAGATCAGCAGCCCGACGATGCCAAGCACCATCGCAAAGGCATAGTGGAACAGATAGCCCGACTGAAGCCGCGAGGCCCCGCGCGTCAGGCGCGGGATCACCCCCAGCGCCAGCCAGTTGATGAACCCGTCGATGGCCATGCCGTCCCCGATCTTCCACAGCATCCGGCCCAAGGCTTTCGCCG
>NZ_JAVRBF010001332.1:0-245 GCF_032436805.1 Streptomyces sp. P17
GTTGGTGTCGGGAAATCCGTTCGGACCCGCCGGCGCCCACAGTGGCTGACCGAGCGTGTTGAGGCCGCCAAGGTAACGCCCGGGATCTTCCGGTATACGCGCCAGCACGCGGCTGGTCGCGACCAGGAATTCGTATGGCGAGCGGATCTTGGTCAGCGGCGCTTTCCAGGCCTCGTCGGAATCGACCAGCGCCAGCGTCATCGCCTTGAGATCGCCGTCGGTTCTTTTGAAGACATCCTGCAATC
>NZ_JAVRBF010001333.1:0-245 GCF_032436805.1 Streptomyces sp. P17
GCAGACTTTTATGTTCTAGCCAATTTGTTGTAAATGGAATTCCGGTGATTAAGGCGATGGTAAGGGCAAGCGTGCCTGCTGCTAATAAGCGGAATTGCAATTTCTCTGCTTGCATTAAGGGGGGTAAAAAGCGACTTACGCCAGAAAAATCTTTGTGTTTTAATTTATAACTTATATAAGCCACCTGCACCGAATACAAGGTAGCCATTAATAATACAACGTAGGCAATAAAGGCCAGAGTAATG
>NZ_JAVRBF010001334.1:0-245 GCF_032436805.1 Streptomyces sp. P17
TGGCGCGCTGGCCGTAATATTCGACGGCGAGCGGGTTGGGCACCTGCTCGGCAATCGCGCGGTTGCGGGTCAGCGGCGCCATCACCACGCGGTTCGGCAGCGTCAGTGGTCCAAGTTTAAAGGTATCGAACAATGAGCTCATGGGAAGTTCCCGTTGGTTGTCGAGTTGAACTGAACTGTGTATTGCGCCGCAAAAGACAAGGGCATGGCAGCCAGCATCGACGCTTCGCCGGCGGGGCGCGGGA
>NZ_JAVRBF010001335.1:0-245 GCF_032436805.1 Streptomyces sp. P17
TGTTAACTCTGTGAAAGTGGCTCAGTTTGGTAATTGTGGTTCTTCTCCAACAGGAATTACAATGTCAAATATTACAACAAGCTCGGCAAATGTTTCTTGGATTCCTGTTTCCGGAGCTTCCTCTTATGTTCTAAGGTATAAGAAAGTTTCAGAAACCAATTGGATTACTTTGAATTTAAGTAACAATAATGCTGTTCTTGCAAATTTATTAGATAACACTGCTTATGAGGTACAAGTATCATCAG
>NZ_JAVRBF010001336.1:0-245 GCF_032436805.1 Streptomyces sp. P17
CCCTGACGATGCTTTTTGCACGACCCATGCGACAACTCGAAATGGGGGACGACGCAGCGCGTGCATCGGGGGTGAATATCAACCGTACGAGGGCTTCGTTGATGATCCTTGGCGTTGCGCTCACTGCCATTGTCACGGCTGCCGCCGGTCCGATCTCGTTTATTGCGCTCGCTGCCCCCCAAATTGCACGCCGGGTCACGCGTTCGGCAGGCGTGGCGCTCATTCCATCAGCGCTGACAGGCAGT
>NZ_JAVRBF010001337.1:0-245 GCF_032436805.1 Streptomyces sp. P17
GCCTCGTCAACGTGCTTACCCACCTGGAAACGACACAGCCGCAACGCACTGAGTGATCCTCCGCAAAAAGCCTTCGTCCATCTCCAGCAGCAGTCGCGACAATCCCCCCCCTTCCTTTTCAGCGGTTCGCTCGAGCCGGCTGCGCCTCACCGCTGCAAGCCCTTGCAGGCCCTCGCAGGCCCAAAGAATGACGTGACCCATAGCGTCCGCAAGGGCTTTCGTGCCCATGCCTTCAGGTGTCAGGG
>NZ_JAVRBF010000094.1:0-22052 GCF_032436805.1 Streptomyces sp. P17
AAGCTAAGCCTTACAGCGCCGATGGTACTGCAGGGGGGACCCTGTGGGAGAGTAGGACGCCGCCGAACAAATTTTGAGAAAACCCCCGTACCGTTTATTCGGTACGGGGGTTTTCTGCGTTCGGCTACGGTATGCGGCATGAACTACAAGGTCCGTTCCATACAGGCCGACGAGTGGCCCCAGGTCAAGGCTCTGCGGCTTGCCGCCCTCCAGGATCCCGTGGCGCATCTCGCCTTCCTGGAGACCTACGAGGCAGCCGTAGCCCATCCTGACTCCTTCTGGCAGGAGCGTGCCGCGGGGAGCGCGGAAGGGGCGTCCGCCGCGCAGCAGATCATCGCCGAGGGGCCGGACGGGGAGTGGGTCGGGACGCTGACCGTGCTGATCGAGGAAGCTGGGGCGACGGACTGGGCCGGGTTCCCGGTCGAGCGGAAGCAGGGGCATCTCGTTGGAGTTTTCGTACAGCCCGAGCACCGGGGCATCGGGCTCACCGAGGTGCTCTTCGATGCCGGCCTGGAGTGGGCGTGGTCGCAGGGCGCCGAGCGAGTGCGGCTCATCGTGCACGAGGACAACGAGCGGGCGCAGCGGCTGTACCGGAAGGTGGGGTTCGAGCCGACCGGGATCACTGTGTCGCTGCCGCAGGCGCAGGGCGAGTCCGAGCTGGAGTTCGCGATTCAGCCGGAGTAGGGCTACACCGGTAGTTCGTCGTGCGGCCAACGGGCGCGGGCCTGTTCCCGGGACCTGAGCAGGGCCAGGGTCGGCAAACCCCGGTCCGCCCCGGTGGCCAGCAGCTCCGGCAGCTGGGGCAGCGGAGCGACGGCCGCGACGTCGTCCAGGACGAGCGTCAGTGGTGGGTCGAGGCGACCGGAGGATGACCGTTCGGCCATGCGCCGGCCGCGCTCGACCACGCTTGAGGCCAGGGCGGTGAGAAGAGGCATCGCGCCCGGGTTCGTGCGGGGATCCTCGATGGATTCACCCACCACATAAAGCGTGCCCCCTTCGTTCACGAAGGAATCCAAGGCGAGTGCATCAGTTCGGTTGGGCGTGCACGCCTCGCGGATGTTCACCGTGAACAGGGCGGACAGCGCCCGCGTCGTCAACTGCTGGGCCATGTCCCGGCGTTCGGCGTGCGCGGTGAGCGCGGCTTCGAGTTCACCGGCGGCCCCGGGCGCGGCCTTCGGGCTGGTCCGGAGGATGCGCACCGCGTCCTGCAGCTGGGTGCCCTGGGACCAGCGGTGGACGTGGCGGATCGTACGGCCGTCTATGGCGGCGGCGTGCAGGGCGCTGCGCAGGAGCGTTTCGGCTACGTCCGCCACCGCCTGGTCGATCTTCGCGCTGGGGCGGACCGGGGCGAGGAGCGAGGTCGCTCTCGCCGCCGCCGTCCGCTTGTCCTCGCAGCCTGTCGTCGGGGACCAGTGGAGGCGGGACGGGGTGTCGCACAGGTGGGCGGGGTCGTAGAGGTGGACCGGGCCCAGTTTGGCCCTGGCGTCCTTGGTGTCCTGCCAGATCGCCGGGTTGGAGGTGATGACCAGGGCTGGGCCCTCGGCGTCTCGTACGGCTTGGGTCGCGGTGGTGTGGCGGGATTCCCTCGGGGCCACGAGGATCTTCTCCCACCCGGGCAACGGAGCCGGGGGTGCGGGAGGGGCCGTCTCCTGGACGGGCTCCGGCCGCGGTTCCGGCCTCGGCGCCGGCACCTCGTGCTGGACCGGCACCGGCACCTCGTGCTGGACCGGCACCGGCTCCGGCGCCGCTGGCTGCTCCCGCTGTCGTGCCCTGACCGCCCGCCATCGGGCCACCGTGCCCATCACGAACACGGTGAGCACGATCAGCACCATCAACTGCCCGATGAACAGTCCCCAGAACAGCCCGTACCCGGAGAGCTCCGCCGCCGGAGTCTCCGGCCAGGCGCCGGTGATGTCGTGCGGGGCGCCGAAGAGATAGCGCATGGCGAGCGGGGTGCGGGTGAAGGTGACGCCGCTTGGCCAGGCCCCGTGGGAGAGCAGCCCTGCCAGACCCGTCGCCGTCCACACCATCAGGGTCAGGCCGAGCAGGAAGGCGAGTATGCCGATCAGCAGCCCGTCGGGGATGCCGCCCGCCTGCTCCTGCCGCCGGTCGTCTGCGCGCACGCCGTCGCCCCCTTACGCCACCGTCGACTCGGAGTCGCCGAGGTGCTGTTCCACGAAGGCCGCCGCCCGCTCCTCCGCCTCCAGCTCGGCGGCGCGCAGCGCGTCGTCGCTCAAGTGGTCGCTGGAGGACTCGGTCATCGCGCGGTCGGTGAAGACCAGCGGCCGTTCGGTCTCGGTGACCAGGTGTTTGACCACCTGGACATTGCCGTTGACGTCCCAGACGGCGATACCGGGGGTGAGGCTGGGGATGATCTCCACCGCCCATCTGGGCAGCCCGAGCACCCGGCCCGTCGCCCTCGCCTCGTCCGCCTTCTGGGCGTAGATCGTCCTGGTCGACGCCATCTTCAGGATGGCCGCCGCCTCCTTCGCCGCCGCTCCGTCCACGACGTCCGACAAGTGGTGGACGACCGCCACGAACGACAGACCCAGGCGGCGCCCGAACTTCAGCAGCCGCTGGAAGAGCTGGGCCACGAAGGGGCTGTTGATGATGTGCCAGGCCTCCTCGACCAGGAAGATGCGCTTCTTCCGGTCGGGGCGGATCCAGGTGTGCTCCAGCCACACACCGACGATCGCCATCAGGATGGGCATGGCGATGGAGTTGCGGTCGATGTGGGACAGATCGAAGACGATCAGGGGCGCGTCCAGGTCGATGCCGACCGTGGTCGGGCCGTCGAACATGCCGCGCAGGTCACCGTCGACCAGCCGGTCCAGCACCAGGGCGACATCGAGTCCCCAGGCCCGTACATCGTCTATGCCGACGTTCATCGCCTCGGCCGACTCCGGTTCGGGGTGCCGTAGCTGCTCGACGATGTCGGTCAGGACCGGCTGGCGCTCGACGATGGTCTCGTTGACGTAGGCGTGCGCGACCTTCAGGGCGAAGCCGGAGCGCTCGTCGAGGCCATGGCCCAGCGCGACCTCGATGATGGTCCGGAGCAGGGCGAGCTGTCCGGTCGTCGTGATCGCCGGGTCGAGCGGGTTGAGCCGGATCCCCATGTCCAGGGCCGCCATCGGGTCCAGCCGGATAGGAGTTATCCCCAACTCCTGCGCGATCAGGTTCCATTCACCGACGCCGTCCTCGCCCTGCGCGTCCAGTACGACGACCTGCCGGTCGCGGAAGCGCAACTGCCGTAGGACGTACGTCTTCTCCAGCGCCGACTTGCCGTTGCCGGACTCGCCGAGGACGAGCCAGTGCGGGGCGGGGAGCTGCTGGCCGTACAGCTGGAAGGGGTCGTAGATATAGCCCTTCCCGGAGTAGACCTCGCGGCCGATGATGACGCCGGAGTCGCCGAGGCCGGGCGCGGCCGTCGGCAGATAGACGGCCTGGGCCTGCCCGGTCGACGTGCGCACGGGCAGCCGGGTCGTCTCGACCTTGCCGAAGAGGAACGAGGTGAAGGCGTCGGTCAGGATGGACATCGGATCCCGCATGCGGCGGCCCCTACCTTCGAATGCCGGTGGCGAACGGGAGCGTGTTCACGAAGGCGCGATGGTGCTCGCGGTCGCACCACTCCAGCTTCAGGTACGACTTCCCGGCCGACGCCCGGATGGTCCGCTTGTCGCGGGCCAGGGCCTCCGGGTTGCGGGAGGAGACGGTGATGTAGCCGACCAGGTTCACGCCGGCCGCGCCGCTCGCCAGGTCCTCTCCGCGCTGGTCGAGGCGGTTGTGGGCGGCGACGTCACGCGGGTCGACGGTCCGGTTCATCTTGGCGGCGCGGGAGGCCTCCGCCTCGTCGTTCGTCTTCTCCGTCAGCATGCGCTCGATGGCGATCTCGGTGGGTTCGAGGTCCATCGTGACGGCGACCGTGCGGATGACGTCCGGGGTGTGGACCAGCAGCGGCGCCAGGAAGTTGACGCCGACGGGCGTCATCGGCCACTCCTTCACCCAGGCCGTGGCATGGCACCAGGGCGCTCGGGTGGAGGACTCGCGGGTCTTGGCCTGGAGGTAGGCGGGCTCCATGGCGTCGAGCTCGGCAGGCCAGGCATTACGTTTCGTCATCGCCTGGATGTGGTCGATCGGGTGGTCCGGGTCGTACATGGAGTGGATCAGCGAGGCCAGCCGCCCCTGACCGAGCGGCTGCCGTACGCGGATGTCGGCCTCCTGCAGCCGCGAGCAGATGTCGGTCAGCTCACGCGCCATGACCACGGCGAGCCCGGCGTCCTTGTCGACCTTCCGGCCCTGCTGCGGTCGCGCGGCCCGCGCCATGGCGTGCCCCTCGGCGGCCAGCTCGCGCGTGTAGTGCATACAGGCCACGAGATACGCGCGGTGCTGCTCGCTGCTGGTCGACACCATCGACTGCAGCTGGTCGTACGACTGCTGCAGCCACGGCAGCGCCTTGTCGTCCCCGCGTACGGCGACGTCCTTGGCGTGGGCGTCGGGGTCGGCGGGGAGGGTGCGGGCGAGCATCTGGAGGCGGGTGACGAAGCCGTCGCCGTTGGCCACGTGCTTGAGGAGCGTGCCGAAGCGGTCGACGAGGGCTTCCTGGTCCTCGGAGTCACGCAGACCGACGCCCGGGCCCTCGATCTCGATCGCGGCGGTCACCGTCCTGCGGTCCGCGTGCAGCAGTACGGCGATCTCGTCGGGCCCGAACGGGGCGGCGAGCCAGGTGATCCGGCCGATGCCGGGCGGCGGGCCGACCTCCACCTCGCGGCCGTCGATCCGGGTGCCCGCCTCCATCACCGCCGAGCGGTAGACGGTGCCCTGGCGCAGGGTGCGCTTGAAGCTGCGGTTGATCTCGAACCACTTGTAGAACGTCCGGCGCTTGTACGGCACGTAGACCGCGGCCAGCGCCACCATGGGGAAGCCCATGAGGAGCACGATGCGCAGGGAGAGGACGGGGACGAGGAGCCCGCACATCATGCCGAGGAACGCGCCGCCGATGATCAGCGCGATCTCGCCGGTTTCACGATTCCGGCCGACGATCGCGTTCGGCCGGGCGCGGCCGATCAGATACGTACGGCGGGGCGTGACCGGATGGGACACGTGGGACTCGGTCGTCAACGCCCTTCACCTCCCGTGCGGTTGGTACTGCTGTTGCGGGTGTTGCTGGCGTGGGGCGTGTTCACCGCGCTGCCGCCGGACCGGGGCACGGGTGCGGCGGAGGGGACAGATCCGCCGCCTCCGTTCGCGGGGCGCGAGCTGTGCGCGGCGACTCCGCCGGCCGTCTGGTTGACGGGGCGGGAGCCTCCGGAGGACTGGCCGTTGTTGTCGGCTCGGGAGCTGTGGGTCTTGATGCCCTGGGCGACGAGGGTCGCGGGGGAGCTGATGACGGCCGCGGCCTTGCTTTCGGCGCCCTGCATGATGCGGTTGCTGCGGGAGCCGGCGATCTCGTCGCCGAAGCCCGGGACGAAGCGGTAGATCATCGCGCTCGCGAAGATGGCGAGCAGGATGATGGCGAGGCCGGAGACGACGGCGGAGAAGGCGTCGGGGCCGTCGTCGGTGGACAGCGCGCCGGCGAGACCCAGCACGATGACGATGACCGGCTTCACGAGAATGACGGCGATCATGATGCCCGCCCAGCGGCGGACGTGGCTCCAGAGGTTCTTGTCGACCAGGCCCGCGTAGACGACGGTGCCGAGGAGGGCGCCGACGTACAGCAGGGCGGCGCGGATGACGAGCTCCAGCCAGAGGACTCCGGCGGCGAGGATGCTGACGAGTGAGACGACGATCAGCATGATCGGTCCGCCGCCGATGTCCTCGCCCTTCTCCAGGGCGCCGGAGAAGGTGCCGAAGAAGGTGTCGGTCTGGTCGCCGGTGGTCTTCGCGAGCACCTCGGAGACGCCGTCGGTGGCGGAGACGACGGTGTAGAGGATCAGCGGGGTGAAGGCGGACGCGAGCACGGTCAGCCAGAGGAACCCGATCGCTTCGCCGATGGCGGTGGTGAGCGGTACGCCGCGTACGGCTCGCTTGGCGACGGCCAGCAGCCACAGCAGGAGGGTGAGGATGGTCGAGGCCGCGAAGACGACGGCGTACTGCTGCAGGAACTTCGGGTTCGTGAAGTCGACGTTCGCGGTGTCCTTCACGGCCTCACTGAGCTTGTCAACGGTCCACGCGGCGGCGTCGGCACAGCCCTTGGCGAGGGAGGAGAGGGGGTCGAGGGTGGAGGTGGGGTCGAGGGGGGTGGATCCGCCTGAGCCGCCTGAGCCGTTTCCGTCTTCGCAGTACTTCTTGGCGGGGCCAGCGATGAGGGAGCAGGGGTCGCTACTGGGCGTAGGCGTAGGGGTGGGTGCGGCAACGGCGCGGGTGGCGAGCAGCACGGCGGTTGCTTGTACGGCGGCAACCAGGCCGGAGAGCTTGAGCACGCGGTGATTGCTACCGGGCATAGGTGAACCCTCCGAACTCCTGGACCGCCTTGCCGATCTCATCAGCCCCGGAAACGGGGTTGTCCCCGGTTACTGGTGTCGGGCCGGTCTTCTGGCTGCTCTCGAGGACCTTCCAGTCATCACCGCTCCAGGTCAGCTTCATGGTCACGGTGAACCAGCTGCTGGTCACGGGGTTGGTTGAACTCTCGCCGGTGAGACCGAAGAGGCCGTTGCACCAGACCTCGACCGTGGCTGCGTTGCTGCTCAAGGACGTGACCTTGGTTCCGGCGGGCAGTGTCCGGTTGACGAATGTGCCCTCTGGCGCGCTGCCGTCGTCGTTGAGGCCGATCTTCCTGAGGAAGTCCGCCGAGTAATCGTTGTCGAAGCCGGACTGGAGGCGGTCGACCGAGCTGGGAGCCGCGATGGTCTGCACGATCTCATGGCGCCTGGCCTTGTTGAACATGCCGTCGGAGCCCAGCGCCACCGCATAGTTGGCCGCCGCACTCTGCGCCCCCTGCTCATCCCGCGCGAACCCCGCCTCCACCGGCCGCTCCCCACTCGCCGCCGTAGGCGCGGCCTGGGGCTTGTCGGTGGCTTCGTCTCCCGATGAGGAATCGTCTCCTCCGCGGTTGGCGAAAGCGATCGCCGCAATCAGCAGGACCACCACGCCGACCACCGTCACCAGGCTCCGGGACGATGAACGGCCGCCCCGCCGTGCGCCCCCGTACGTGTGGCCGCCGCCCTCGGGCAGCCGTGTCCGGGTCTGGCCCGTACCCCCGTAACCGCCGGAGGCCTCCCGCTCGTCTCCGAGACTCATGCCGCGTACGCCCCCTCACCGTCGTACCGGAAGCCGTAGAAGCCCTTGGTGTACGACGGTAGCCGTGCTGGTTCCCGCGCGGGCGCGGTGTGGTGACTCGACATCAGGGAAACGCAACCTCAGCCGGTGGGCACGACGGGCGGGTGGGAGGGGAGGAGGGAACAAGCGAGGGGACGAGCGGGCGCGGCTACACGGCCATGCCGTACACGATGGTGAAGAGCGTGCCGAGCGATCCGATGATGAAGACGCCGGTCAGGCCCGCGATGATGAGGCCCTTGCCCTGCTCCGCGCTGAAGGTGTCACGGAGCGCGGTCGCGCCGATCCGCTGTTTGGCGGCGCCCCAGATGGCAATCCCGAGGCAGAGCAGGATGGCGATGGCCATCACGACCTCGATCATCACCTTGGCCTCGTTGCCCAGGCTGCCGAAGGGGCCCCAGTCCGGAGCGATCCCGCCGATGATGGTGTTGATGTCTCCCTTATCGGCCGCAAAGAGCATGTAAGTCACCGCCCCTGGTGGGTAGTTCCGTATCCCCTGCGTGCGCGCAGAGGTCAGGCCTCATTCTCGCCGACAATGTCGCCGTCGTATGTCGACTTGGCGTCATTGGTTGGCGGGTTTCGTACGAATACCTTGTCAGGAGTCGTATCGTCACTCTGTGTATCACGACAGGTCACGCCGGGCAATGAAGCCGGAGCAGAACCTGTCGTGTGGTTCGGTCGTTGACCCCTTCTACGGCATGTCCCGCTGCGCACGCCGTTCCTGACGGCTGGTCGGGTGACGGGTCGTGCCGATGTTCTCGGGGTGAAGGCTATCGCCGACGCTTCTCATGCAGGAGAACGGGACGTGATCGGTGGTCACCCGTTGGTTCCCCATGTCTGAGCGAGCTGGCGACGCGACCAGCGGAGGGCCGCAGCGCACAGCGTGAATGTCGACACCCGCGCTTCGGGCGCGACCCACCCGGATCACGGACCGCTCTCGGCGCAGTTGCGCCCAATATCTCCGTACCGTGGCCATCAGGTACCTGCCCGAGCGGACGGCCAGTCGATGTCGGCCGCTGCCAGGATGCTCCCGTATTTCGTGAGTCGGCGCCGGGCGATGTACAAGCCGAGTGCCCACAGGGCGGCGAAGAAGAGCCAGATGGCGACGCAGAGCAGCACAGCGGTAGCCGTGAAGCCCGTCTGGGAGAGCGGGATGAGCATGACGAGCGGGATGACCAAGAGGGCCATCAGGCCGCGCCGACGGTGAGTGCGGCTGTAGTCGACCATGATGCGTGCGTGGAACAGGTCTACGTCGCGCTGGGCTTCGGGGAGCGGGCGCAGGCGGCTGCCGCCGGGCCGCATGCCCGGCAGCTGGCCACCCTTGGGTGCGGTCGGGTATCGCTCGGTGGTCCGGGTGGCGCGCTCAACGGCATCCGGCATGCGGCGGAAAGCGAAGTATGGGTTGGGGCTCCCCTTGGGGGAGATCGGGGATAGTCCGTCGTACTCGTAGCCGTACTGCTCGGCGACGTACGCGAAGGCCGCGAATTTGCGCCAGGACCGGTGCAGGTTGCGGGCGTCATGACGCTCGGCCCCCTGCGAACCGTCCCGCAGCAGCGCTTTGAACTGGGGCTGCAGGAACATCTCGCCTCCTGGGTCGGGGTCGTCGGGCACTACCAGGATGCCGTAGCGGCCTGATTACGACGATGGCGGAACTCATCGGACTTCCCACCGTGGCCTTAGGTCGCCCATGTGCGACATCCCCCGTCCTTCGGCTGCTCTCTGGACGAGACGGTAAGTTATTAACGGTACTTGGGTGCTCCTATGGTCATCCCTGTCTGGTAGGAGTCGAAGGAGGAAGCTTCGTGGATGAACGGCATCTTCTGAATGGGCTGATGAAAGCCGTAGCGGAAGAGAAGAGTGAGTACGTGGTAAGGCCGTTCGTCCCCGGCATGAAGAAGTTCGCTGCCTTCGCGTACGTTGCCGAATGCTTGGGCTATCGCTATATGGGGCATGCGCCGGGTAACGCCGCCTTGAACAATCCCTACTTCCTCTTGCCCACCTGGCTGGAGCCCGACCGTGACCGCGAAGGCGGCGAAGAAGAACGGCACCATCAGCCACAGCCGCCGGTCGGTGTTCACTGCGATGAACCAGAGCAGGCCGGGCGCGAGCAGGATGCCCGGCAGGGTCAGCCACTGGCTGATCACGGAGGAGATCATGGCTCCCACCAGGAAGGTGCCAGCGCCTGCCAGGACGTAGAGCTTTCGAGGCGGTATGCCCCAGCTCCAGCCGTGACAGCCAGGCGGGTGGGCGCGTGGTGTCGATGGCGCCTCGCCGCTTCACGGCCATAACTGGGTCACCTCATGCCGGTTTGGCCCTTGAAGTCTCCCCGGAGATTCTCGGTGGTGCGACGTCATTACGAGTGTCACCCGGGCTGTCTCTGGTGAAGCGGAGGCTCCGCAAAACACTGGCCATCATCGGGGCGTAGCACGTGTCCCAGTGTGTGAGGTTCGGGGTGGAGAAGGCGATGAGGCACATGCGTCGGCCGTCCTCATCTGAGCCGGCCGGAATCGGGATCATGGCATGGAATTGGGCCGTGAGGACTTCTACAGGCTCACTGCTTGGGGAGAACACCGGGGGGAGCGTATAGCTCTGGCTTCCTGTGAACACGGCTGCCGGACCGCACTGCGTGTCGACGACAGAGCCTGCCCACTCCGGTCCTCGTGACTCCAGGACGCCACGCAGCGTTCCGCGGGCAGCTATGGCGGGGTCGTTGCCGTACGGGAAGTCCACGACGGCGACAGCCAGCGAGCCCAGTGACGGTTCGCCCTGGAAAGAGTGGAGGCAGTCTGCCGCGTACACGACGCCGACCTCCTTGAGGAGGCGGGAGACCTGGTGCAGCGTCCGGGCCATCTCCCTGAGCTTCTCCCGGTCGGGTTCGCCAGTCATCGGCGCTCGTGCACAGCGCCTGTTCAGCTCGGACCAGGCCGTCTCGAAGTCGACGCCGATCGGAATGTCCTCGAATTCGCCCGGGACGGAGAAGTCGACACGGATCACGAGCCGTTCCCTCCAGGGCCGGCCTGCATATTGCCCCCAGCCGGAGGGGGCGGGGGCGGGGGTGGCCCCCATTGCTGGGAGCGCTGCTGGTTGAAGCGGTTTGCCTTCTGCTTGTTGTGTCTGTACCAACTCCCCATCCAGCGGGGGATCAGTGCCGCGGCGACGCCGAAGAGGGCTGCTGCCGCCACCAGAGCGATCACGCCGGCGAGAGCACCGCGTGCCACCCACGCCAACATCAGGAAGGCGATGCTGAGGATGGCTGCGATGATGACCAGTCCGCGTGAGCCATGTGTCTCATAGGCAGTCATATTGCGCCGGGCGGAGGCCGCTTCCATGGGTGAGATCGGCCTGCCGAGTACCCGCGGCAGTCCGGGTGGGGCCCACACCTCAGGCAGCAGCGGCCCGCCGGCACGGAGCCTGTCCAGCGTGTTCCGGGCTCGTTGGCGGACATCCGGGGAGTCATCACGCAGATAGGTCATGCGCCACTGGCCCCGGGTGACGATGTCTGTCTCGTGGAGCTTGTAACCCAGCTCGAAGGCGATCGCCGCGATCTTGTCGCTCTGCGCCACTTCGAGACCTCTCAGCGTGATCTCTGCGGTGCCTCGCCCATCGAAGTACGCGAGGATCTGTTCATCCTTCATCAGGGCCTTCACTTCTCCTGCCGTGCGGCGCGGTCCTTCTCACTGCCAGCCTTCCAGGCGTTCTCGAACGCCACGAGGAGAGGGCCGCCAGTGAGAGCCATCTCGGCAGTCTGCCGACGGCCTTGGGGGACGAAGTAGCCCAGGGCTGTCGGGTCGGCGATGAACGCCGCAACCGTGTCCACGAGTCCGAAGTTGGCCGAGGCGTCAGCAGCACGGCTTGCCGCGACCACCCTGGTCACGCCCTTGAACGGTGTACGGGGTGCCGATGCTGCCGTCGTCGTTGATTTTGCAGTCGCCGGAGGAGGGGTACGTCTCGGCGTCCTCGGTACCTGGGTTCAAGTGCAGTGCGATGGGCTTCGCGGTGGTCTCCGCCCAGACGCCGGCGTCGGCCAGCTCGGCGCGGACCTTGACCTCCGTGAAGGTGGCCTTGTCCAGCCATACCCAGGTCGGCAGGTTCACTGTGGACCTGGCAGCCGGCTTCGTCTCGACCGCGGTCTCCGGGACCTTGATCTTGTCGTAGGCGTAGGCGGCGAGGACGTCAGGGGTGGGGGCGTGATCGTCGTCGGGGAGGGTGTTGGCGTTCTGCCAGAACAGGTTGCGCTCGCAGAGAGCGGACTCGGGGTCGTTCTCTCTGCTCTTGCTGACCACCCCGCGCCAGAACCTGCCGTCCTTGCCGAGGTTGTAGTTCTTGTAGCTGTACCCGCTGTCGGTGTTGTCCTGCCCCTTCTCGTAGTGGTCCACCATCAGCTCCCCGCCCCAGCTGAGCGTGGGCGTGACGGGCACCAGTTCCCCGCCCTTCTTGAGCTGGTCCACGGCGTCCTTCAGCTGCTGGGGTGTGGCCAGTCGGGGGGTGGGTCGCCGGCCCTTACCGCGGACCGCGCGCAGGACACGGCTCGTACCAGCACGCAGGCGGCTCCCAGTTGGGGTCCACTGGGGCGAGCGACTTGGGGGTGGTACCCGAGGTACCACCGCTGATCTGCGTGACCTTGATTCCGGTGGTCGGGGCCGTCGCGGTCAGCGTGCTGTCGGAGGAACCGCCGGAAGGGGTCCCTGAGGACGGTGGCTCTACGTCGTCGTCCCCGATGGCGTACGCAGTTGTGGAGGACAGAACCGAGGCGCAGGCCGCGGCGGTGAGGACGGCGCTTGCCTTGGCCATCCAGCTCATCGGCTGCATCCGCCCTTCGCCACGGTCACGGAAGTGGTCTTCCAGACACCCTGCGCTGTCTTGTCCAGCCTGGTTCGGTACTGCAATACCGACTCGGGCTCGTCCGGAGTCTTGACGATCTTCCCGGTCTTGCGGTTCTTGGTGGATGCTTGACGCTCGTCGACGCAGTAGAAGAGGACGCCGGATCCCGTATCGCTAATGAGCGCCTTGGGTTCGAAGACGGTGACCTTGCCGATGATGCTGTCGTCGTCGTCCGTGAACTGCTTGATCCACTTACGAGCCGACACCTGGGTGGCCTCGGAACTGTAGAAGGCCACCGCATCGGAGTTCGGGTCCGCATCGATGACCGCGGCGTACTTCGCCCTCAGCTGCTCGCGACCGTCGTCCATGACCGCCTGCAGCTTCGGATCGCTGTTCGCCCAGTTCTCGAAGTCCGCCTGGAACTCACTGGGCAACGTGATCTCCGGTCGCCTGACGCCACCTTGCGAGGCCGACACGGAAGGGCTCGCCGACGCCGTCCCGCCTCCCACGTCCGCGCCCTTGATGTCATCCGAGGACGAGTCGTCGCCGCTTCCGCAGGCGGACAGCGACAGGGCCGCGACGGCGGTCAGCGCAGCGGCTGCGAGCAGGGTCGGACGGCGGTTCACGGATGGCTCCCGGTGGGGCGAGGGTTCTCACGAGTGTGACAACGTTATCGACGGGCCTTGAGGGGCCACCAGTTGGGTTTACGTCAGGCCGGCCCGTCCGGTGGGGCGAATCCCAACGGAAGCTGCCACCGGGGTCCTTCAGGCGGAGGATGCGGTGGCTTCGGGAGGGGCCGGTACGGGGTCGGAGACAAACCACCCCCGCTGGGGGACGGCGTATACCCAGCCCTCGTCGGCCAGCAGGCCGAGTCCCCGGCGCACGGTCGTTCGTGCGATCCCATACCGCTGCACGAGCTGGGCCTCGCTCGGCAGCATTCGGCCTGGCTGCCAGTCGCCGCGCTGAATCTGTGCACGCAGAATCTCGGCCAGCTGCCGGTACGGAGTCAGCGGCGCGCCGTGATCGATCTCAGCGTCAGGGTTCATGGAGTCGACGCTAAGCAAGTGGATTGATACGCGCTCTTTGGGATACGTCTCGCTACGAGTCGATACAAGCCGATACCATGAGCCCGACGAAAACGCCCCGGCGGGAAGGGTGAGAGCTTCCGTGCCGGGGCCTGAGCCGACTGAGTAGGAGTCGACCTATGCGCAGCCTACTGGCCGCGATCCTGAGCCTCTTCCTGCCTGCCCGTGGGGTGCACCGAGCCGACTCGGCACCGCCCGGCAACTCTCGTCCGCTCCTTCCCGCGCCCGTGAGTAGTCCACGGCTGCACGCGACGGACGTCATCCTCGTCGACGGCCAGCCCCTGGTCCGGCCGTACGTCGTCGTCTGGGAACGCGAGCGTGACGATTGTGAGCGCCGGCGCCTTCAGCGAGAACGGCGCCGGGCGGCTGTCCTCGCCACTCTCGGCCAGGACTACTTCCCGTGGGAGGCCGCCGTATGAGCACATGGCGTCCCCGCAGCCTGGGTATCGACCCGGCCACCGGCAAGGAGGCGTTCGTGGTCGCGCGCCCCGGCGGTTTCCTTGCGGCGCTGGCCGACGCGCACGCCCTGGAGGTCGCAGCCGTCCTGGTGGCGGTCGTCGGTGCCGTGCTGGAGGCGGGGGAGGCATCGGACGCCGAACTGGCCGTCCTCGTACCGCCGTTGCATGCGGCGCTCGACGAATGTGTCGGCATGATGGCGGTGGACGGCGGAGTGACCCAAGGGGAGTGATGGCGCACTGGCGGACGGGCCGTGGCTGAGTGGCCACCCGTTCGTTGTGCAGGGCCGGAACAGGGGTGGTGGGCCCCGAGTGTCCGGGGATGCTGCGGCGCCTCCGCTCTGGTCGGCCCGCCCCGTACTGTCACCGACCCTCCGGCGCGCCCACTCCAGAACTGCGACCGCGCCTGTCGTGCGCCCGGCCCCGGTCGCTGCTGCGAGTGCCTTACTCCTTACGCGCCCACTTCTGAAACTGCAAGACAAGGAGACCCATGGTCAGCCCGCCCCACGAAGCGATGCACCGCGCCTTCCAGGAGTACCCGGAACTGTTCACCGGGGTCTCCCGCGTTCTCGGTTTAACCTTCTCCCCGCCCGACTCGGTCACTCTCCTCCCGACCGATCTCACCGAGGACCGGCCCGTCGAGCGTCGCGTCGACACGTTAGTGCGGTTCGACTCCGAGAGCGACGGGTCGCTGCTGCTGGCGGTCGAGGCCCAGAGAGGGAAGGATCCCGACAAGCCCGCCGCATGGGCCTACTACCTGTCCTTCCTGTACACCAAGTACAAGATCCCGCCTCTGTTGCTCGTCGTCTGCCAGGACCGGGCAACGGCGGAGTGGGCCGCACAGACCGTGCTCATCGGCCCTGCCCAGTGGCCCGCGCTCACACTCCGTCCCCTTGTGGTCGGGCCGCACAACATGCCCTTGATCACCGACCCCGAGACGGCCCGCGCGGATCTGGCGCTGGCCACACTGTCCGCCATCACTCACGCGAAGGGACGGGACGTCGATGCCATACTGAAAACCCTGTCCACCGCTCTACGCGGCGCCCCCGAAGCCGTCGCTGACCCCATCGTCGAACTCGTCGCACGAGGCCTGAGCAGCAACCGTCGGGCCGTAGAACTCTGGAGGAATCTCGTGGCTGTGGACCTCTCCTTCTACAAGTCCTGGCTCTCCGAGGAAATCCGTGAGGAGGGCCGCGAGAAGGGCCTCGCCGAAGGCCGGGCAGAAGGCCGGGCAGAAGGCCGGGCAGAAGGCCGGGCAGAAGGCCGGGCTCAAGGTCTGGCCCAAGGCAAGGCCGAGGACATCCTTCTGCTCCTGGAGCGCCGTGGTGTCGACGTCCCCGACGTCGAGCGTGAGCGCATCACGTCCTGCGACGATCTGGATACCCTCGGCCGCTGGTTCGACCGGGCCATCACCGCGGCGTCCGCTGACGAGGTCTTCGCAGACGAGTAGTACCCGAATCATTGTTTGACACGGCCACGCCCCTCAGGGGTGTGGCCGTGTGCCGTTCAGCGCGGCCTCAGGCCGTTCAGGAGGGTGTGGACGAGTTCCTCGGTGGCGGCCAGGGCCGCCTCGGGTGTGAGCAGGCCGCCGGCCGCGAAGGCGGCGAGGCCGTGCAGGCTCGCGCCTGTGACGAGGGTGAGGTGTTCGGGGTCGGCCTCGATGATCTCGCCCCGCCGCTGGGCGTCGGCCATGACCCGCTCCAGTGAGCCGACCGTGCGGTCGATGGCCGAGGCCATCTGCTCGTAGGCGTCGGGTTCGTGCTTGCGGGCGTACATCAGCTCCAGCAGCTCGCCGTTGTCGAGGGCGAAGCGGAGGTAGGCCCGGGCCAGGGCGGTGAGCCGTGGTTCGAGGGGGAGGGCGGGGTCGTCGGCGGCCCGGAGGGTCTGCTCCAGGCGGTCGTATCCGGCGAGGGCGAGCGCGTTGAGCAGGGCCTGCTTGTCCTTGAAGTGGCGGCCGGGCGCGGCATGGCTGACGCCGGCCTCGCGGGCCAGTTCGCGCAGCGAGAGCGCGCTGACGCCCTTGGTCCGCAGGGTGCGCTCGGCGCCGGCCAGGAGGGTGGAGCGCAGGTCTCCGTGGTGGTAGGGGCGGCTCTCGGGCATGGGCACATCGTAGCCCGATGTTGACGCCGTCATCTTTGTTGACGTCGCCATCATTGTTGTCGTTGACAGCATTGTTGCCGACGCCTACATTCGGGGTATGACCCAGACGCAGAAGTGGAACGCGACCGATCTCCCCGATCTCAGCGGCCGCATGGCCGTCGTCACCGGTGCCAACAGCGGCATCGGCCTCACCGCCGCCCGCGCGCTGGCCGGAGCGGGCGCGCATGTCGTCTTCGCCGTACGGGATCCTGAGCGCGGCCGGGCCGCCGCCGCGACCGTGTCCGGCAGCACCGAGGTGCGGCGCCTCGACCTGGCCGACCTGGCCTCCGTACGGGAGTTCGCGGCCGGCTGGGACCGCCCGCTGCATCTGCTGATCAACAACGCGGGCGTGATGATGCTCCCGCGGCAGCGGACCAAGGACGGCTTCGAGATGCAGTTCGGCACCAACCACCTCGGACACTTCGCCTTGACGAACCTGCTCCTGCCGTACATCACCGACCGCGTCGTCACCGTAGCCTCGGCCGCCCACCGCTGGGGCCACGCGACGATCCGCTTCGACGACCTCAACATGGACGCGAACTACACCCCGCGCGGCGCCTACGCCCAGTCCAAGCTGGCGAACCTCCTGTTCACCCTGGAGCTGCAGCGGCGGCTGACCGAGTCCGGCTCCCGGGTCCGCGCCCTGGCGGCCCACCCCGGGTACTCGGCCACCAACCTCCAGAGCCACGCGGCGAGTCCGCTGGACCGGGTGGGGATGCGGTTCGGCAACAGGTTTCTGGCCCAGAGCGACCGGGCGGGCGCCCTGCCCACCCTGTACGCGGCCACCCAGGACCTGCCCGGCGCCGGCTATGTCGGCCCCGACGGCTGGGGCGAGTGGCGGGGCGGACCCACGCTGGTGAGCCGCTCCCGGGCGGCGAGCGATCCGGCGACGGCCCGGCGACTGTGGACGGTGTCGGAGGAACTTACGGGCGTGGTCTGTCCGTTGGAGGTTCAGGTGGCCTGAGCTTCGTGGAGGTGGTCGCTCGATGCCGAGTCTGCTCGCCGTGTTCGGGCACCCTGACGACGAGTCGCTGTTCTCGGGCGGGGTGCTGGCCAGAAACGCCGCCGAGGGCTCTCGTACGGCGGTGGTGACGGCCACCTGGGCCGAGGGCACCCACCGGGCTGCCGAGCTCGGCGACGCGCTGCGGATACTCGGCACCTCCGAGAAACCCCGGATGCTCGGCTACGCCGACTCCCGGGTCCCGGAGTCGGCTCCCGGCAGCCCACGGCTGTGCGACGCCCCGCTGGACGAGGCGGTCGGCCGGCTGGTGGCGCAGCTACGGGAGTTCCGCCCGGACATAGTCGTCACCCATGACGCGTACGGCGGTCTCACCGGTCATGAGGACCATGTGCACACCCATCGCCTGACCGTGTTGGCGGTGCAGGCGGCGGGACTTGAGCGGCTGTATCCGGAGGCCGGCGAGCCCTGGCAGCCGCGTGCGCTGTATCTGGCCACGCATCCGCACTCGGCGGTCCGGGCGCTGGGTGAGTTCGCGGAGGCGGGCAAGGGCATGAGGACCGTGCCGGAAGAGTGGGTCACGACCACGGTCGACGTCCGTCCTTGGCTGGAGCGGAAGTGGGCCGCTGTGCAGGCTCATCGCAGCGAGGCCGAGCGCGGGGCGGCGCCGGGCCTGCTGGCCGCTCTCCCGGCGGAGGCGCGTGAGGGGATCCTCGGCACGGAGTGGTACATCCGCCAGGAGCTCATATCCGACGCGCGGACGGGCGAGACGGAGCTGACCGCCTAGAAGTGTCCTGAAGATCTTGCTTGGGCCGCCCCGATAGCCCAGGTTCGCCCGCAAAAGTCGATCGGGGCAATCCGGTGCAAGTCGGGCGGGCTTTCAAGATTCTCAGTGGTCTCCTAGGAGGGCAGGGAGTCCCGTAGTGCCTTCGCGGTGGTGGCCGGGTCGTAGCCCTCGTCCACGCCCTCGACCAGGATGATGTCGCCCTTGATGTGCCGGGAGCGCAATGGGGCGATCTCCTGATAGGCGGGCGAGTCCCACCACTGCCGCGCCTCGTCGATCCCCGGGAAGCCGATCATCACCACAGCCCCGGCCCAGCCGCCTTCCACCGTCTCGTGCTCCCGCCCATGGACGAGAAAGCGGCCGCCGTACGGCTCGAAGGTGGCGGTGATGCGCTCGATGTACTCGGCGATCTCCGCGTGCGGGGTGATCTCGCGGAGGTGGGCGATGGCGTAAGCGGTCATTGCGGGCGTCCTTCCGGTCGAGCGGTCGGGCTGCTTGCGTCGACTGACTGGACGATCGTGTCAGCGGGGCCGGGCCGGGTCGATGACCTGTCAGGTCATAGGTCTACGGCCGATGAGCCATGGCTGATGCCCTATGTCGTGGATGTGATCCGGTGGCGCATGTTCTCAAGCCACCGCCCCAATGCCCACGATCTTCCTGCTGGACGGCATCTGACCCGGCGTCACAACCGTCCTGGTTGCCACCGGTTCCGCGTGGGAAGCTCCTAGACTGGCGCGGGCGGACTCGCGGTTGGTGAGGGGCGGTTGACGGTGGGCAAGGCGTGGATCGTGGCGGCTGCCGCTGTCGCGGCGGGGCTCAGCTTCGTGATGCTGCTTGTCGTCGGGGTGTATGTCGTCGCAGGGAACCTCGCGGGCGGCATCGGCGGCGGGGCCAAGGCGCTCGCCAAGGGGGCGGTGCCCGCCGCCTACCAGACGCTCGTGCAGAAATGGGGCAACCTCTGCCCCGCCATCAACCCCGCGCTGCTCGCCGCCCAGCTCTACCAGGAGAGCGGCTTCAACCCGAAGGCCCAGAGCCCGGCAGCCGCGCAGGGGATAGCGCAGTTCATCCCCGGCACCTGGGCCACCCACGGCATCGACGGCGACGGCGACGGCGACCGTGACGTATGGGATCCGCAGGACGCGATCCCCTCGGCGGCGTCGTACGACTGCAAGCTCGCCTCCTACGTCAAGGACGTGCCGGGCGACGCGACGAAGAACATGCTCGCCGCCTACAACGCCGGGGCGTACGCGGTCATCAAGTACGGGGGCGTGCCGCCGTACCGGGAGACCCAGAACTACGTGAAGACGATCACGACGCTGCAGGACAGCTTCGCCGCGCCCGTCGGGCGGGTCGATCCCTCGAAGCAGGCCGCCGGGGCCATCTCCTACGCGCAGAAGAAGCTCGGGACGCCCTATCTGTGGGGTGGTGACGGGACCGCCGAGGACGGTGGGCGGTTCGACTGTTCCGGGCTGACGAAGGCCGCGTACGAAAGTGTCGGGATTTCGCTCCCGCGTGTCGCCAACGACCAGTACAACGCCGGGCCGCATCCGGCCAGGGACGAGCTGCTGCCCGGGGATCTGGTGTTCTTCTCGAAAGACCCCACCGACTCGCGGGCCATCCATCATGTGGGGATTTATGTCGGTGGCGGGTACATGATCGACGCGCCGAGAACAGGTGCTGTGATCCGGTTCGACCCGATCGACAACCCCGACTACTTCGGGGCCACCCGGGTCACCGAAGATGGCGCGAAAGCGCTCCCCACCCGTGTGTAGACGCAGCGTGAACCCACCCCCTGAGCTGCGGGAATGTGTCTCTCTTCGATAACGTCTGCGTGATCATTCAGTGGAGTGTGGAACGTATCAACAGGGGCCGTGCGTTCCTGATGACGTAGCCCAGCGCGGATCTACAACCACGGGGGTGGCACAGCGGCGCGCGCACAGGCGTGCCGGGAGAGACGACGAAGGGGCCGCAGCACCATGGCTGGACTCGCCGCATCCGGGTCGAACCCCGACGTCGAGCTGCTCTACGACATCAACGGCCTGGCCAAGGACGCACCGCAGTGGTTCGACCGGGTCATGGAGTACGTCGGTGAGTTCGGGCTGCTCATCGCCATGGTGCTGCTGGTGCTGTGGTGCTGGTGGTCCGTGCGCAGGCGGGGCGGGGAGGACGGCGCCTCGTCCGTCGCCGCGCTGGTCTGGGCGCCGCTCGCGGCCGGGATCGCGGTCCTGGTGAACGTGCCGATACGGGGCTTCGTCGAACGGCCCCGGCCCTTCCTCGACCACCAGGGTCTGGACGTCCTGGTCGCGGGCAAGACCGACTTCTCCTTCGTGAGCGACCACGCGACGATCACCATGGCCATGGGCGTCGGGCTGTTCGTCACCAACCGGAAGTTCGGGCTCATCGGGATCGGGCTCGCGCTGCTTGAGGGCTTCTGCCGGGTCTACATGGGCGTGCACTACCCGACCGATGTCATCGGCGGCTTCGCGCTCGGTACGGCCGTCACCCTGCTGCTGTCGCCCGTCGCCTCGGCGCTGCTGACGCCGGTGATGAAGGCGGTCGAGCGGTCGCCCCGGGCCGGGTGGCTGATCCGGTCCAGGAAGGTGTCGTCCTGCGACGGTGCCGTCGTCCCGGGCGCGCGCACGGAGAACGCCGACGCCGAGGAGCGGGACCTGGCGGCCTGAGGGCCGCTCACAGCGCCTGGGGGTAGGTGAAGAACCCCGCCGGGTCGTACTGCTTCTTCAGCCGGGTCAGGCGGGGAGCCGCGTCTCCGTAGTACGCCTTGCGCCAGTTCCTGAGGCCCGGGTCCGTGTAGTTCTGGTAGGCCGAGCCCGAGGCGTACGGCTGCATCGCGGTGTGGGCCTCGGCCAGCCAGGACTGGGCCGTGCTGCCGCTCGTGCCCGCCTGCCAGGCGGCGATGTACTGGGCCAGCATGCGGGAGCGGCGGTGGACGAACGCCGTCGCCGTGGGCGGGACGCGGTTGACCGCGCCGCCGAGGGCTGTGAGGGCGACGCTGCCGGAGCCGCCGCGGACGGACTTCATCTTGTTCAGTAGCGTCTGGATGCCCGCCGCGGAGATCGAGCGGTCGAAGAAGTCCGACTTCGCGGCGTAGGTCTCGCGGTGCAGGGCGCCCTGCGGGGAGCGGCCCGGGGTGGCGCCGGGGAGGTGGCACTGGGCGTCCGTGGCGAAGGAGGAGCAGCCGGCGTAGAGCTCCATCGACTCCTCGTAGGAGCGGCGGCGCAGGGAGACGCTGGTGGCGGGGGCGCCGATGCGGTCGGCCAGGCGGTCCACGGCGTTCTGGAGTTCGCCGTAGGTGCCGAGGGAGAAGGCGGCGACGGAGACGGTCGGGGTGCCGCCGGTGGCGTTCGCCAGGTGGAAGGACGACCAGATCTCGTCGGGCTGGGTGGGGCCCCATTCCTGCCAGGCCTTCAGTACGGCGGCTGCCTTCGACCAAGGCCAGGACATGTACGCCGTGACCGCCTCAGGCGCGGGGTGGGTCTTGAACTGGAGCTCCGTGACGACGCCGAAGTTGCCGTTGCCCGCGCCGCGCAGGGCCCAGAAGAGGTCCTTGTTGGTGGTGGCGTCGGCGGTGAGCTGCTTGCCGTCCGCGGTGATGATCGTGGCGCGGGTGAGGCTGTCGCAGGTCAGGCCGTACGCCCGTGAGACGACGCCATGGCCGCCGCCGAGGGTGAGGCCGGAGACGCCGACGGTGGGGCAGGAGCCGGCGGGGATGGTGACGCCCTTTGCGGCGAGGCCTCGGTAGACGTCGATGAGTTTGGCGCCTGCGCCGATCACGGCGGTGCCCGATGAGGCGCGGATCTTGTTGAGCCGGGAGACGTCGATGACGAGGCGGCCGTTGCCGGAGGACCAGCCCGCGTAGGAGTGGCCGCCGTTGCGGATCGCTACGTGGAGGTTGTGGGCGTGGGCGTAGGAGAGGGCGGTGCGGATGTCGGCGGGGTGGGCGACGTAGGCGATGGCTGCGGGCTTCAGGTTGTCGAAGCGGGTGTTGTAGAGCTGGCGGGCGGTGGTCCAGGTGGTGTCGCCGGGGCGGATGAGCTGGCCGTCCAGGTCTCGGGCGAGGGCGGACCAGGTGGCGGGGGTGGTGGCGCTGGTGGTGCGCATGGGCGGGAGGGAGGCGGAGGTTGTTGCGCGGGTGCCGTTGTCGGGCTTCGTGCCTGTGCAGGCGGCGGTTGTCGTTGCCGCGAGTGCGGCTGCGCCGCCGGCGATGAAGGTGCGCCGTTCCATGTCGCCTCCCGTGGGTTACGTGGAACGAGACGGGGTGGTGGGGGCGGGGGTTCCATGTTGGGTGCGCCGACCGGGTTTTTCGCCCCCGCCGCCCCTACCCGTCCCTCCCCCAGAGGGGGGACCCCCACTGGGGGCTGCCGCCCCCAGACCCCCACTTCGGCCTGAACGGCCTCGTCCTCAAGCGCCGGACGGGCTGGAGGGGGGCTGGGGTGCGTCCGCCGCAGCTAGGGGGTGTTTTGAAAGTCCCGCACAGCACCCACGGCGCCCGGCACGCACCCTCGCCGCACCGGCCAAAG